>JAFTNX010000102.1 GCA_017451665.1 Oscillospiraceae bacterium
ACTTTTTAAGCCGAGCCTTAGCGAGGCGAGTAGCTCGGTAAGGAGATACATACGCCAGTCACTCAAAAGTGACTGCTTGCTCAAACTTCCCAAAGGCGAGGTCGGTGAAACCGTTAGGGTTTCTATTTTGCCTTTGTTGCTACTTCTTCAACGAGCTTGTTAACGATAGCGTCAAGTGCCATAGCACCAAGCTCGCCTTCCTTTCTTGAACGGACAGAAACTTCGTTTGCCTCAACTTCCTTGTCGCCGATAATGAGCATATAAGGAATTCTGTCAAAACGTGAATTCTTAATCTTTGTACCGATGTTTTCGTCCTTAGCGTCAACAGTAACTCTCATTCCGAATGCAGAAAGTCTGTCAGCAAGCTTCTGAGCATACTCAACGTGTGCCTCACCGATAGGGAGAATTCTTGCCTGTTCAGGTGCGAGCCAGAGTGGGAGTACACCAGCAAATCTTTCAATCATATAAGCAAGTGTTCTTTCAAAGCAACCAAGAGAGGTTCTGTGAATGATGTAAGGTGTCTTCTTCTGACCGTCCTTGTCAACATATTCCATACCGAATTTCTTGGCGAGAAGCATATCAATCTGGATAGTTACGATAGTATCCTCCTTGCCGAAAACATTCTTGTACTGAATGTCGAGCTTAGGCCCGTAAAATGCAGCTTCGTCAATACCAACTTCATAGTCAAGACCTATGTTGTCAAGAATACGCTTCATAGCGTCCTGCGCCTCATTCCACTGTTCAGGTGTACCCTCGTACTTGTCTGTTCTTGCAGGGTCCCACTGTGAAAATCTGAAGGTACAGTTTTCGAGAAGTCCTACTGTGTCAAGGAAATACTTGGCAAGCTCAAGACAGCCCTTAAATTCTTCTTCAAGCTGGTCAGGACGGAGGATATAGTGCCCCTCTGAAATTGTAAACTGTCTTACTCTGATAAGACCGTGCATTTCGCCACTGTCTTCGTTTCTGAAAAGAGTAGAGGTTTCTGTTAAACGCATAGGTAAATCTCTGTAAGAACGCTGTCTGTTAAGATAAACCTGATACTGGAATGGACAAGTCATAGGACGGAGTGCAAAACATTCCTTTTCTTCGTCGTCAGCGTCGCCCATAATAAACATACCGTCACGGTAGTGGTCCCAGTGTCCTGAAATCTTATACAAATCTCTCTTTGCAAAAAGAGGTGTTTTTGTAAGGAGACAGCCGTGAGCCTGTTCAACGTCCTCAACCCATCTCTGGAGAAGCTGAACAACTCTTGCGCCCTTTGGAAGGAGGATTGGAAGTCCCTGACCGATATAGTCAACAGTTGTGAAATATTCAAGCTCACGACCGATTTTGTTGTGGTCACGGAGCTTAGCCTCTTCCATAGCCTTGAGGTGTTCTTCAAGCTGGCTTGCCTTAGGGTACGCTGTACCGTAAATTCTTGAAAGCTGAACGTTATCATCAGCACTGCCCCAGTAAGCGCCAGTACATGAGAGAAGCTTAACAGCCTTGATTGGTGAAACATTCATAAGGTGTGGGCCTGCGCAGAGGTCAACGAAATCGCCCTGCTGATAGAATGAAAGGCTTTCACCCATATCGTTGTGCTTGTTGATAAGCTCAACCTTAAAGTTTTCGCCCTTTTCTTCCATAAGCTTTAAAGCCTCGTCAACAGAAAGCTCAAAGCGTGAAAGCTCATAGCCTTCCTTAGCAAGTCTCTTCATTTCAGCTTCAATCTTTTCAAGGTCAGCAGGTGCAAAAGGCTTAGCTACCTGAAAATCATAGTAAAATCCTGTTTCTGTTGCAGGGCCTCTTGCAAGCTTAGCCTCAGGATAGAGGTTTTTAACAGCCTGAGCCATAAGGTGAGATGCTGTATGCCAGAAAGTTTCCTTACCTGCCTTTGAGTCAAAGGTAAGCACTTCAAATTCGCAGTCCTTATCAATAACAGTTCTCAGGTCTTTTACAATTCCGTCAATCTTTACACAGCAAGCTGCCTTGTAAAGTCCCATACCAATGCCCTTGATGATTTCACAAGCAGGCATTGCGTTTTCGATTTCTCTTACAGAACCGTCTTTGAGTGTAAGTTTAATCATTTTCTTTCAAATCCTTTCAAAAAAATATTTATCAAATCCGTATGAATACTTAAAACATGTACCACAACGAATACTTTACAAAATAATATCCCCACAGAATAAGAATTACAACCGTCCATATGTTTGTGATAATTCTCAGAACCTTTTTTACCTTTGGTGGGAAGATTGTATTTTTAGCATTTACCACCATACCTGAACGGCCACCAGTGTAGGTTTCTTTTTTTGTAGTAACAAGTCCGTCAAAAATAAGATTAAGCCAGTAGGTCATAATAAATGTCGGGAAAAACAGCAAAACAGCCAGCTTTGTTTCCATATAAAGCCCTGTAATTGCACAGTAAAGAAGCCACGTCTGAAAGCATTGTCCTGCTATTGCCAGAACAAAAAACACAATTCCAAAAATCGCCCTCACCTGAATACCCCCATATCCAGAACAGCTCGAAGTTTAGTTATTGTTCTGTCGATAACAGGTATGTAGCGTGTTTCCACAAATTCAAAGCCCTTTGACAAAAACCACTGTTCAAGCTCCTTGTCCTCAGCCCTTAAATTAGCGCTTACGCTGTCATAGCCAAGTCCGCCTGCTGATTTTATAACAAAATCAAGAAGATTTCTGCCGTTCCCTGAGCCTCTGTACTGTGGGAGAACACACAGCTTTTTTATAACAGCCTCGTTTTCTCTCTTGTCAAGTTCAGCAAATCCAATCTGTTTTTCGTCGTCAAAAAGTCCGAACATTACGTTTCCGTTATCCGACTCAAAAATCAGTCGTCTTGTATCAAGTGTGCTGTAATCCTCAATAGGAAGTTCAACGGTTTCAAAGCTCAGCTTAATTACATCAACGCAGTCAGCAAGCTCGGTTTTTGAAATTTCTTTAAGAATAAATTCTGTACTCATAACGCCCGTCCTTTCATAAAATAAAAAGCCCGTACCCACACAAAAATGTGCAGATACGGGACGTATAAACGTGGTTCCACCCGAATTCAGACAGCAAAATAGCTATCCCTCAACTGACTTTAACGCAGTCATACGTCGGTGATTAGCCGCACTCGGAGGTGGTACCGTGATTTCTGATTTTTCATTCCACTTTCAGCCAACGGTAGAAATTCTCTGTAAAAACCCTTATAAAACCACAGCTTCTCGTCAAAGCTTTACATCTTTAAAAGAAGTTTATCACTATTTTTCTCTTTTGTCAAGAGGATTTTTACAAAAATCCCTTAAAAAGCGTCTTTAAATGCGTCAGAAGCCTTTTCAGGTTCGTCGCACACAATAAGCACGCACACATTTCCCTTTGAAATAATCTTAGCGTCCTCAAGCTTTACAACCTCTTCAGGGCCATAAGTTTCAAACAAAGTGATTCTGTCAGAAATACGTTTTTTCATCTGCTTTTTAAGTTCATCAGCATCACTTTTGCTTTCAAGTTCAACAACAGTAATCTCGTCAGCAGTCTGTGCCACCGAATAAGCGATAGCATAGCTTTTTACCTTTTTAACGTCAAAATCTTCATAAAGTGACAGTGAAAAAACATCCTGCCAGCTGTCGATTTCCTTGCCGTTTTCGTCATGGCTTGAGGCTGTTGTATACTGTGGAAAAGAAATCTGAGTTTCTCTCATTGACATAAGAATTTTGTTTACGTCAACAGACTGTGTTTCTTCGCTGTTTGTGGAAGTTGTTTCTTTTTTGTCGCTTTTTTCGTCTTTTCCACAAGCAGAAACGCTAATCATCATCACAACTGCCATAAAGAGCAATAAAATTTTTCTCATAAGCTACCTCTTAAAAATCGGTGTAAAATTCATCGAATTCTTCATCGTAGAATTCTTCGTCGTAATCAACCGTACCAAAAAGGTCATTAAGCTTTTCGTCGGTTTCATCTGTGTCGATAGTCATATCTTCAAAATCAATAACATCATCGTCAAAGAATTCGTCGCCCCAAATCATAATTGAAATTGAGAATACCGGGTTATCGCTTTCAATATCAGAAATTCCTGTTTCAGCGTAAGCCTCATCACGCATATTTGTTCTTTCAGCAATGCCTTCCAGGATATAGAATACGTCAGCATTTGTCAAATCCCCGGTCATTCTGGAATAAAGCTCGCCACCCTCGTCATAAATATCAGCACACTTATCAATGATTTCATCAGCAGTCTTTAATTCCACTGCATTCATAGACGCATAGCTGAATTTTGTACCTTCAGCACTTGGATATCTTTCCACATCATAGCTATAACTCCAATTTTCTTCGTTGCAGTTAAAATATGTATGCAGACAGGTTTTGTTGTCAACAGCGTCAGAATAAACGTCCACCAGATAATATTCGTCTTCAAGCTTGATAATATTCCATGTGTGTGAATAATCGGTATCGTGAATAATGTCACATTCCATACCTGCCATAGTTGTGAGAAGTCGGAAGGTTGTTGCGTATCCTACACAAACAGCCATATGGTATTTCAGCGCACCGTAAGGTGTATCTGAAAAAGTCATAGCACTTCCGATTGCAGAAAGTGACTCCTCATCAAAGCCGATATTCTTACAAAGCCAGTCGTGAATAGCAAGTTCCTTTTCGTAATCTGTCATTCCGTCCTTGATTATTTCATCAAGCACCTCAACAGCAAGCTCATAGGTTTCCTTATCAGCGTCGCTCTTAAGAAGAGTCATATCATTTGTAAGATAAGCCTGTGCGATATAGTCAAAATCCCTGATTTTGTATTCGTCACCAATAACGATAAGCTCTCCGTTTTCGTGATAGTAGTCGCCTTCCTCATAGTCAACTTCTCCACGGAAATCCTCATCTTCCCATTCGTCGTCGTAGTCCTCTTCTTCAAAGTCCTCGTCTTCTGAATAGTCCTTATCGGTGGTTGTTTTTTCGTCGAGCTTGTTATTAAGCTGTGTAGCGATTTTTTCAAGCTTATTTATATCCTTGTTCATTGAAATATTAAGAACAATACTTGTTGCAAGTCCTCCTGCGAGTACAAGTGCAGTTACTGATGCTATAGCAATTTTAAAACCTTTTTTCATAGCGTACTCCTTAATAAAATAGTATATGTTAATTATATATCCACAATCCCTCCTCTGTCAAGCTAAAAAAATCACATATTTTAATATTTTAATAACATTTGATTTGTAGCTTTTGATAAATAGCAACATATGTTTTCGCTGAAAATACACATATAGTAACAAATGTTGGTATTCGTTGTAAATTGTTACAATTTCTATTGACTTGTTTTGTGAAATGTGTTATACTACCCTTGAATAAATACACAAAAATTCAAAACAAAGAGGATTTAAAGTATGTCTGGTACAGGTATTCTTGAAAAAGAAGACAATTTAATAGAAGATACCCCTGTCAAAGAGTCGTCTTGTCCTCCCCTTGATTTTCAGTACATAAAAAAGCCTGTATATGATTTTGTAAAAAGAGTCGGGGATATTTTTTGTTCTTTGATTGCAATTCTTATTTTGTTTTTACCGCTTCTGA
>JAFTNX010000103.1 GCA_017451665.1 Oscillospiraceae bacterium
ACGGATTTTTCCCATAAGTTCAGAAAAGTCCGTAAGGTCTGCAGAATCGTCCTGGATAACATCAATTTCGTTTTTGAGGTTATCAGAACCTGCAAACAAAAGCTCATAAAGTGGCTCTTTTTCGTACTTGACAGTAGGGTCTTCACGGATAATAAAGAACAAATCCTCAACAGCGTGAGCAAGTGTTGACATATTCTGAAGCCCCATCATAGCAGACGAACCCTTGATTGTATGCATTATTCTGAAAATTTCAGCTATATCGTCAGGTGTTAAATCGTCCTTTTCAGTACGGATAAGTATATCGTCAAGCTGTTCCAGAAGTGATGTAGTTTCAAATATATAGGTATCGACCATACCCTCCATACCTGCTTCAAACTTGGACATATTAACACTCCCTTTCTTTTATATAGTATTATGCAATAATTATACCAAAAACAATCAAAGAAATCAAGTGTTTTGTAGCAGAATTACTAATTTTTCGCCATTTTCCCCAAAAAACCTGTATCAAAACTGACAAATACATTTCAAATCCTTTTCGGCGTTTACGAAATTTTCGCTATTTTCGTAAAAAGCTGTCGGAATTTGCGATTTGAAAGTTTAATTTTTTCAAAAGGCATCTGACTTTACAGCTAAAAAACACCTTGTCAATTATCTCTTTTCACAAAAAAACTTCTGGTTTTTTATAAAAGCCTACGAATTTTATTACAAATTTTATGAACAAACTATTTCCAAAACCCGGAATTTTTCTGCGTTTTTTACTCAAAATGTTGAAAACTATGTTGAAAACGTTGAAAACTCCCCATTCAAAAGGGGTTTTTCAACAAAGTTTTTATACTTTTCAACATCAGTCCGTTTTTTTACTCACATAATAATTTTGTGGTAAAACTCAACGAAAATCACGAAAATTTTCTAAAAACTGCTCAAGGTTTGAAATTGTAAATTCTCACAAAATACTATTGCATTATTTGTGAAAATGTGATATTATTAAACTTGTGATTAAAATTTTAAAATACAAATAATTTAAAAGGAGTAAGAATATGGAAAAGGTACTTGAGGTCAAGGAACTTTCCAAGATGTATAAAAAAGGCGTTTATGCATCTGAAAAGGTTAGCTTTGACGTTAAAAAGGGCGAAATCTTTGCGCTTATCGGCCCTAACGGTGCAGGTAAGACTACCACAATCAGAATGATTTCTACACTTTTGTCTGCTACTGAGGGCGACGCTGTTGTTGCAGGACACAGCATTCTCACAGAGCCTGCAAAGGTAAGAGAAAACATTACATATCTTCCTGATGAAGCCGGCGCTTACAAGACTATGACAGGAAAAGGCTATCTTGAATTTATGGCTAATATTTATGCCAAAAATCCACAGGATGCCAAGGAATACGTTGAGAGAGCTGTTGAAATGAGTGGTCTCGGCGAAAGAATCAACGACAAAATCGGAAGCTATTCAAGAGGTATGTCAAGAAAGCTTCTTCTTTCAAGAGCTGTTATGTCAAGACCTGCTCTTGCTATCCTCGACGAGCCTACAAGTGGACTTGACATTTTAAATGCTATTGAAATCAGAAGAATGATTAAACAGCTTGCTTCTGAGGGAATGAGCTTCCTTTTAAGCTCACACAACATGCTTGAAATCGAATTTGTTTCAGACAGAGTTGGTATTATCGCAAAGGGACATCTTCTTGAAGTAGGCACTTCTGCTGAACTTAAAGAAAAATACAACGCCAACAACCTCGAAGAAGTATTTGAGGCTGTTGTCAAGAAAGGAAGTGTAGAAGCTGATGAAATTCTTTAATTTGTTTAAGAAGGAGCTCCGTGAGCTTCTCACACCTACTACTATTATTACAACCATCGGAATTATGCTTATCCTTGTTTTTGTAGGTGAGGCTTTTGGTGGAATTATGGGCGACGTTATCGAAGAAGCATCACAGGTTACAATCTGCGACCAGGATAACTCGGAAATTTCAAAGAGTATTATCAAGGCACTTACTGTTTCAAAGGTAAATGAAGAAACAGGACTTCCTGAGGAATACGACGAGGAACTTGTAAAGCTTGTTACACTTGAATCTGACGATTATGCCAAGGAACTCAAAAGACTTAAGGAAAACCACGTTCTTATTATCCCTGAGGGCTTTGGGGAAAAGCTTATGAAGGGCGAAAAGATTGAGCTTATCAACCTTAACAAGATGACTTCAGGCGCTACACTTGCCAATGTTTCAAGCAACGAGGGTGCTGTTGAATCAATCAGAAAGGTTATCAAGGAAACATACCTTTTAAACAGTGGTCTTACAGTTGAACAGCTTGCAAACAGCGAAACTATTGTTAGTGTTTCAGAAAAGACAATTGTTGACGACAAGTCAGCTGATATTTCTGTTTCAATGGTATCTTCACTTGCAAGTATGCAGAGTATGTTCTTGCCTATCATTGTATACGCACTTGTAATGTTTTCATCACAGCTTATTATTTCAGCTATTTCTACTGAAAAAATCGACAAGACTCTTGAAACTCTCCTTTCTGCACCTGTTTCAAGACTTTCTGTACTTTCATCAAAGATGCTTGCTGCAGGCGTAGTTGCTGCCCTTAACGCAGTAGCTTATATGATTGGCTTCAACCAGATGATGAAGGGTATGTATGCAGGTATGGGAACTGTTGAAAACAGCGACGCTATCCTTTCAGAGCTTGGTCTTAAAATGACAACCTCAGGATACATTCTCCTTGGAATTCAGCTTTTCCTTACACTTTTCATTTCACTTTCAGTATCACTTGTTCTTGGCGCACTTGCAAAGGACGCAAAATCTGCACAGACACTTATGATGCCTATTACATTTATGGCAATGATTCCTTATATCATTTCTATGCTTATTGACATCAAGTCACTTGCACCTGCATTCAGATACCTTATTTACGCTATTCCATTTACACACACATTCATTGCTTCTGACAACATTATGTTCGGAAATACAACACTTTTCTGGGGTGGCGTAATCTATCAGGTTGTGCTTCTGGCAATCTGTATGACAATTGCAGTAAAGATTTTCACATCAGACAAGATTTTCACTCTTACACTTGATTTCAACAAGAAGTCAAAATTCGACAAGAAAAAGAAAAAAGGTCTGTTAAACTTTGGTAAGTAACATTTTTTTAAAAGAAGGTTTATCAAATGAAAAATACTAAAAAAAGACTTGTATCTTTACTTTTAGCAGTAGGAATGCTTCTCGCTACCGGTTGTAGTGAGAAATCTCCTGACGAAAAAGAAAAGGAAACTACCACAACAATAGCAGAAACTACTACCGAAGGAACAACTACTACTGCTCCTGAAGAATCAGAGCCACCAGTTACAACTGAAACTCCTGAGCCTGAGGTTGAGCTTCACCCACTTGAAAAGCTCCCTGAATCGGATATTACTCCTGCTTTGTGGAAGCTTGAAACTGACGGTGGTGCTACAATTTACTTTATGGGTAGTATGCACGCACTTCCTGAAGAGGCTTATTCACTTCCTAAGGAAATTATGGACGCTTATAAAAATTCAGAGGCTATCGCTGTTGAATGCGACATCGTAGCATTCCAGACAGACCTCCCTGCACAGTTTGCTCTTTCACAGCAGATGATTTACACAGACGGAACAACATTCGCTGACCACGTCAGCCCTGAGCTTTATGACGCTCTTGTTGACAAGATGAACGAATGGGGCATTTATTCATCAATGTATGAAATGATGAAGCCTGCTGCATGGCAGACATTTATTGAAGAATACTTAGGCAGCACCTCTGATGTTCTTGCTGAAAACGGCTTTGACGGATTTTTCCTTGAAAAAGCTAAAAAGGAAGGCAAGGAAATTATCGAGGTTGAAAGCGTTGCTTCACAGATGGATATGATGTTTGGTTTTTCTGATGAAATAAACGAACTTCTCCTTTCATCATATCTTGAATACTCTCCTGAAATGTACGCTGAAGAAATCAGAGAGCTTTATGAAATCTGGGCAGGTGGCGACTGGGAAGAAATCACAAGTTTCCTTGCTACTGAATACGACGAAAGCCTTATGACTGAAGATGAAATCGAGGCTATGAAGGAATACGACAAACAGATGATGCACGACAGAAACAAGGTTATGTCTGATAAGCTCATTGAACTTTCAAAGGGCGATAAGGACGTGTTCTTCTATGTTGGTCTTGCACATTATGTGGGCGATACAGGTATTCTTGCTGAGCTTGATAAGGCAGGCGTTGAATACGAAAGAGTAGAATCTAACTAATGCACAATGCATAATGCACAATGCACAATTAACCACGCTTTAAGCGTGGTTTTTCTTTTTGCAGTATTTACTTTTTGAAAATTGTGTGTTATACTTTCTTCAAAGTATATTTTGGAGGTTTTTTATGAAGGTTTTTTGTGAAAACAACCGTCTTGTTATCAAAAACGGAAATTCTCAGGTGTGGATTGAGCCTTGGGGCGAAAACTCACTTCGTGTAAGAATGACTGCACAGCCTCAGATGGACAGTCACGACTGGGCACTTTGCGAGCCTGTAAAGGAATGTGTTGCTCAAATCCGTAAGGAAACTGTTGACGCAACCGACCCGTGGTATAAAGGCGAAGAATATTCCCACTATCATCAGACAGGGGACAACTATTACATTACAAACGGAAAAATTACTGCAAAGGTTGATTATGAGGGAAAAATCAGCTACTTTAATCAGAATGGCGAGCTTCTCACAGAGGAATACTGGAGAAACAGAAACCGCCTTAACAGATACTGCACCTCTTTAAGACTTGGCGCAAGAGAACTGAAATGTTCAAAGGGTGGTACTGATTTTGAACTTATTGCAAGATTTGAGGCATATGATGACGAAAAAATCTTTGGTATGGGACAGTATCAGGAAATGCATATGAATAAAAAAGGCTCTTCCCTTGAGCTTTGCCACAGAAATTCACAGTCAAGCGTTCCGTTCTTTATGTCAAGCAGAGGCTACGGATTTTTGTGGAATAACCCTGCTGTGGGAACAGTTACTTTTGGTATGAATAAAACCGAATGGTACTCAAAATCCACACAGAAGCTTGATTATTTCATAACAGCCGGAGATACTCCTGACGAAATCGAGCAGAATTATACTGCTGTTGTGGGCAGAGCGCCAAAAATGCCTGAATACGGACTTGGCTACTGGCAGTGCAAGCTTCGTTACAGAAATCAGGAGGAACTTCTGAATGTAGCAAGAGAGCACAAACGCAGAGGTCTGCCGATGGACGCAATCGTAGTGGACTTTTTCCACTGGACAAGACAAGGCGACTTTAAGTTTGAGCCTCGTGACTGGCCTGACCCTGACGCAATGGTTAAGGAACTTAAGGAAATGGGTATCGAAACGGTAGTTTCGGTGTGGCCGACAATTGACGAAAAGAGCGAAAACTTCGGTGAAATGGCTGAAAACGGCTATCTTGTTTCAACAGACAGAGCCAACGGTCTTCATATGACATGGATGGGAAATACCGTTTTCTTTGACGCAACCCACCCTGACGCTCAGAAATTCGTCTGGGAAAAATGCAAGGAAAATTACTATTCAAAGGGAATACGCACATTCTGGCTTGACGAGGCAGAGCCTGAATACGACTCCTATGAATTTGACATCTATCGCTATTATGCAGGCACAGCTTTGCAGTGCACAAATATCTATCCACTTATGTATGCCAAGGGCTTTTATGACGGACTTAAAGCAGAGGGCGAAAAGGAAATTCTGAGCCTTGTGCGTTGTGCGTGGGCAGGTAGCCAGAAATACGGCGTGCTTGCATGGTCGGGAGATATTCACTCATCATTCAGAGCAATGAGAGAACAGTTCCAGGCTGGTCTTAATATGGCAATCGCAGGTATCCCTTGGTGGACATCGGATATTGGTGGATTTATAGGCGGAGATATTTCCGACAAGTCATTCAGGGAACTTCTTGTCCGCTGGTTCCAGTGGGGTGCTTTTAACCCTGTTTTCAGAATGCACGGTGAAAGAAGCCCTTGGTATGAGCGTGAAGTTGAATTTATTAACGGTGTTCGTCAGCTTACTTCCGGACAGGACAATGAAGTGTGGAGCTTCGGAGAGGACAACTATGAAATTCTCAAAAAGTTCCTGTTTATAAGAGAAAAGCTTCGCCCATACATCAGAAAAACAATGGATCTATGTTCCGAAAAAGGTACTCCTGTTATGCGTCCGCTTTTCTATGATTTTTACAACGACAAGCAGGCGTGGGAAATCGAGGACGAGTATATGTTCGGCTCTGATATCCTTGTTGCACCAATTATGGAGGAGGGCGCAAGAGAACGCTCTGTATATCTTCCGGAAGGTGCTGTATGGACAGACGCTTACACAAAGCAGACCTATCAGGGTGGTCAACGTGTGACTGTTCCTGCTCCAATTGAAATTATCCCTGTATTTATAAGAGATAACGCAGAATTTGATATCTACTGATAACAAAAAGAGGAAAAAGCTGTAAGATGGGTAGACATATAGAAGTATATTATATGAACTTATCGGGGAGAAACCTTTCTGAAGAAAGGTTGTCCCCCGAACCCCCTTCCAAAGACTTTTAACGTAAAATCCCATATAGGGTTCAAACCCTATATGGGATTTTAAATTGAAAGTTTTAGGAAAAGAGTTTGAGAAATAACCCTTTTTCAAAAGGGTTTTTCTCAATAAATCCGTGTAACACCTCTTTATGACCACTCACTTTACGGCTTTTTCCTCCTTTTGTTATATTGCTCTTACTGAAACTTCGCCTGATGAGATGGTTTTGATTTCACCGTCTTTGGTTTTGACAATAAGCCTTGCCTCGTCGTCTATTCCCACAACATCAGCAGGATAGCTTTCCTTTGGAGAAATCACATTAACACTTTTTCCGTCAAGGTAGGAGCGTTTTTTGTATTCTGCTAAAACCTCTTTTCTGTTTTCTTCTTTAAGACAAAATTCAAGCTCTTTTAAAATTCCACAAGCAAGACGATTTCTTGCGTTTTTAACCTCGCTTTTAAAAATTCCGCCAGCTATTCCTTTAAGCTCACTATCAAAAACCTCCGAATGATAAACATTCACACCTATCCCTAAAACAGCGTATTCAAGACCACCACTTTCAAAATCCATTGACGCCTCGGTGAGTATTCCACACACCTTTAAATCGTTAAGATAAATGTCGTTTACCCATTTGATTTTGGAATTTCCGCCGTTTTCTGATAAACTGTCAATCGCCCTTGCTACTGCCACAGCAGCAGAGGTTGTAATAAAAAGTGCGTCTTTAGCTGACATTTTTGGTCTTAAAAGCAACGACATATAAAGCCCTGTTTTGTCAGGAGATTCAAAGCGTCTTCCCAGTCTGCCTCTGCCTTCTGTCTGACTTTGGGAAAACAAAACGTAGTTTTCACTCTTTCCCTGCTGGGCATATCTTTTAACCACGGAATTTGTGGAAGAAACCTGCTTTATCACTTCGATTTCATAAGAGCAGTTTTCATAAAGTGCGTAAATCCCCTGTGGTGATAACTCCTCGGAATTTTCATTCAGGCAGTACCCTTTGTTTGTCACAGCAACTATATCATAGCCGTCTTTTCTCAAAGCAGAAACGCCCTTCCACACAGCCGACCTTGAAACCGACAGAATATTTGCTATTTCCTCGCCCGAAACAGCTTTGCCACGATTTTTTTCTAAAATCTGGAGAATTTTTTGTTTAAGGTCCATTTTTGTGTCCTTTCTTTTAAAAATACCACTTTAACACTCTTTCGTTTTTATTCATAAAGTAAAATGAAAGGTGTGATTATTTGCGTGATGTAATACTTTTAGTAATAGTTGTAAGCATTGATTGCTTTGCAGCAGCTTTGACCTACGGACTTGCAAAAATAAAAGTAGGCATTAAAAGTGCAGCTGTCATCTCCCTTGTGGGAAGCGTAATTCTGTGGCTGTCACTTGTTATAGCTGATATTTTGAGCCGTATTTTTTCTCCCGAAACAGCACAGACAACAGGCGGACTTCTCCTTGTTTTAATGGGAATACTGATGATTTCCAAAAGGCTCATACGAAAATTCATCAAGGAAAAGCAACGAGGCTTTGCTGCAATTTTTCTCGACGAAAAGAAAGCCGACCTTGACAATTCAAAGGACCTTTCCGTAAAGGAAGCATTTTTTCTTGCAGGAATACTCTCTACCGACTGCTTTTTGTCAGGGCTTGCAGCAGGTCTGGGATTTTCAAAAGTACAAAAAATCTCAGCCATAACGCTAAACTTTTTCGGTGGAATTTTTGCAATATACCTGGGACTTTTTATCGGCTGGCTTTTTTCAAAACGAATAAAAAACGTGGATTTGTCAGTCCTTGACGGGCTTGTGCTGATTATGCTCGGGGTAATGCTTACATTTCACATTTAGGAGAGAAAAGCTTTTTCTCTCCTTTTTATTATACAAAAACCTTGTGCTTTTTTCAAGTATGACAGAAATTTCCTCATAAAAATTAAAAAAAGCCCTTTAAATCTTAAAAAAAGTGTGCTATAATATACTATGTATATTTAAAATGCCGTAATATCGGATAAAAATAACTCTGAAAGGAGAACGTTTTTTACATAAGACGTGAAAAGAGTATGAGTAAAATATATTGCCTTGGTATCGACGTTGGTTCAACTACCGTAAAAACTGTTATTTTAGATGACGACAAAATCGTTTATACCAAATACGAAAGACATTTTTCAAAGGTAAGGGAAACTGTTGCAGAACAGCTTAAGATTATCCGTGACCTTTATCCTGGAGAAATATTCAAGAGTGCTATACCGGGCTCTGCCGGTCTTGGTATTGCAAACGAAAGTGGAATTTCCTTTGTTCAGGAGGTTTATTCTGCTTTTGTTGCAGTTAATAAGTCATACCCTGACGCTGACGTTGTTGTTGAGCTTGGTGGTGAGGACGCAAAAATTATCTTCCTCACAGGTGGCGTTGAACAGCGAATGAACGGCTCATGCGCAGGTGGTACAGGTGCTTTTGTTGACCAGATGGCAGGACTTCTTGGGGTTACACCTGATGAACTCAACGAGCTTTCACTCAGCGCACAGAAGATTTATCCTATCGCCTCAAGATGTGGTGTATTTGCAAAATCAGATATTCAGCCACTTCTCAATCAGGGTGCTAAAAAGGAAGACGTTGCTGCGTCAATCTTTCAGGCTGTTGTTGACCAGACTGTTTCGGGACTTGCTCAGGGAAGAAAAATCGAGGGCAAGGTGCTTTTCCTTGGTGGACCTCTTTCATTCCTCAGCGGCCTGAGAAAGGCTTTTGTCAATACCCTTAACCTCAGCGAAGAAAATGCTGTTTTTCCAGAACTTGCACCTTGCTTTATGGCATACGGCTCAGCTTTGCAGGCTATGCAGCTTTCTGACGAGATGACAATTGACGAGGCTCTCGAAAAGATTGTTAATGCTAAAAGTGAAGATAATATTGCTGTTGGCGAGCCACTTTTCAGAGAAGAAAAGGAATATCAGGCATTTATCGAAAGACACAGTAAATCTGACCTTAAATATGCTGACTTAAAGGAATACGAAGGTGATGCTTATCTTGGTATTGACGCAGGCTCAACTACCACAAAGCTTGTGCTTATCACACCTGACGGCAGACTTCTTTATCAGTACTACGGCTCAAACAAAGGACAGCCTCTTGATGTAATTGCTGAAAAGCTCAGAGAAATTTACAGCCTTAAAAACGAAAAGCTTGTTATTAAGTCTTCTTGTGTAACAGGCTATGGTGAAGAGCTTATCAAGGCAGGTCTTGGAATTGATTTCGGACTTGTTGAAACAGTTGCTCACTATAAGGCTGCTGCATTCTTCTGCCCTGACGTTGACTTTATTATTGACATCGGTGGTCAGGACATCAAGTGCTTTAAGATTAAAAACAAGGCTATTGACTCAATTATGCTTAACGAAGCTTGTTCTTCAGGCTGTGGCTCATTTATCCAGACTTTTGCTCAGGCAATGGGATATTCAATTGCTGATTTTGCAAGACTCGGTCTTTTTGCAAAAGCACCGGTTGACCTGGGTTCAAGATGTACTGTATTTATGAACAGCTCAGTTAAGCAGGCACAGAAAGACGGCGCTTCTGTTGAAGATATTTCTGCAGGTCTTTCTTCATCAATCATCAAAAACGCAATTTATAAGGTTATCAGAGCTAAATCCGTTGAGGAGCTTGGAAAAAATATCGTTGTTCAGGGTGGAACATTCTTGAACGACGCTGTTCTGAGATGCTTTGAGCAGGAGCTTGGCAGAAACGTTATAAGACCTGCTATTTCAGGACTTATGGGTGCATTCGGTTGTGCTTTGTTTGCTATGGAAAAAGCAAAGGAAACATCAAACCTTATTACTGCCGAAAAGCTTGAGGAATTCGGATACAAGGCTACAAATACACAGTGTAATGGTTGTGGCGCACATTGTAACCTTACTATTATCAAGTTTGCTGACGGTCACAGATTTATTTCGGGTAACCGTTGTGAAAGAGGCGCAGGCATCAAGATTGATACTGTAAGCGAAAACCTCTTTGAATACAAATACAGAAAAATTCTTGAAATTGAAAATAAAAAACCAAAAAATCCTATCGCAAAGGTTGGTCTCCCGCTGGCACTCAGCTTCTATGACCTTATGCCTTTCTTCCACAGTATGCTTACAGATTTGGGGTTTGAGGTTGTATTCAGCGAAGAATCAACAAGAGATACATATTATAAAGGTCAGCAGACTATTCCGTCGGATACTGTGTGCTACCCTGCAAAGCTTGCACACGGTCACATTGTGAGCCTTCTTGAAAAGGGCGTTGACTTTATTTTCTATCCTTGTATGAGCTATAACGTTGACGAAGGCGGAAGCGACAACCACTTCAACTGCCCTGTTGTGGCTTATTATCCTGAGCTTTTAAAGGCGAATATGGAAGAGCTTAACGATAAGAATTTCATCGCTCCATACGTTGACATCAACTTTAAAAACCACACTGCAAAGGCTGTTTCAAGAGCACTTGCAGGCTATGGAATTACAAAAAATCAGGTTTATGACGTGCTTAACAAGGCATACAGCGAAATGCGTCGCTTTAAGGAGGACTTGGAAAAGAAGGCTTCCGATATTATCTGGGACGCAAGAGCAGAGGGCAAGGGAATTGTTGTCCTTGCAGGCAGACCATACCACGTTGACCCTGAAATCAACCACGGTATTCACAAGCTGATTGCTTCTCTCGGACTTGCAGTAGTTACAGAGGACAGCGTTTCTTCACTTGTAAATACACCGTCACTTGACGTACTTAACCAGTGGACTTATCATTCAAGACTTTACAGGGCTGCTAAATATGTTTGTGAAAACGACGATATGCAGCTTGTTCAGCTTGTATCCTTCGGCTGTGGAATTGACGCTATTACTACCGACGAGGTAAGAGCTATTCTTGAAGAAAAGGGCAAGCTTTATACACAGCTTAAAATTGACGAAATCAACAACCTTGGCGCTGCAAAAATCAGACTCAGAAGCCTTATTGCAGCACTTGACGAGAAAAAAGCAAAGGAGGAAGCATAAATGTCAGACAGAGTTTTAAAAACCGTTTTTACGGAAGAAATGAAAAAGGACTATACTATTCTTGTACCTGATATGCTTCCTATCCACTTTGACCTCCTTATCAGAATTTTTGCGAGCTACGGCTACAAAATGGAGGTTTTGCACACAGCTACACAGAATGTAATCGACGAGGGACTTAAAAATACCCACAACGATACCTGTTATCCTGCACTTTTGGTTATCGGTCAGTTTATGGATGCACTTAAAAGCGGAAAATACGATGTAAACAAGGTAGCACTCCTTATGTCACAGACAGGTGGTGGCTGTCGTGCGTCAAACTACATTCACCTTATAAGAAAAGCTATTTCATCACAGTTCCCACAGGTACCTGTTATTTCACTTAATTTCAGCGGACTTGAAAAGAACCCTGCATTCAAGCTGACAGTACCAATGATGCTGAAGTTTATCTACGCTGTACTTTACGGAGATTTGCTGATGCTCCTTTACAATCAGTGCAAGCCTTACGAGGCTAACGAGGGTGAAACAGACGCTCTTCTCAAAAAGTGGGAAAACAGAGTTGGTAAGCTTTTTGAAATCAATAAATTCCACAACACCAAAAAGCATTACAGAGCTATTCTTGACGACTTTGCAGCACTTCCGAAAACAGATGTAAAGAAACCAAAGGTTGGTATTGTTGGTGAAATCTACGTTAAGTATTCCCCACTTGCAAACAACAACCTGAACGAATTTCTTATTTCAGAGGGCTGTGAACCTAACGTTCCTGGACTTCTTGACTTTGTGCTTTACTGTGCTTCTGACGTTGTGAATGACGCTATTCTCTATGACAAAAAGACAAAGAGAACTCTCGCTTACAACATCGGCTATGATGTGCTTTACAAATTCCAGAAACAGCAGATTAAGATTATTGAGGAACACGGCGTGTTTATGCCACCTCACGACTTTGAACATCTTAGAAAATGCGCTGACAAGTACATTCACCAGGGTGTTAAGATGGGCGAAGGCTGGCTTATTACTGCTGAAATGGCTGCTCTTGCTGAAACAGGCACAGAAAACATCATCTGCACACAGCCTTTCGGTTGTCTGCCTAACCATATTGTAGCTAAAGGTATGTCACGAGTTATCAAGCAGGCATACCCTGAGGCAAACATTGTTGCTATCGACTATGACCCGGGCGCTACAAAGGTAAACCAGGAAAACAGAATCAAGCTTATGCTTGCTAATGCCAAGAAATATTAACAAACAAAAATCTCTCCTACTTTTAAGTAAGAGAGATTTTATTTTTTTATAATCGCCGAAGGCGATACATTCATTGTCCATTGTCCATTGTCAATTGTCAATTAAATAGAAACCCTGTGGGTTTCTATTTGAACATATCTTTTATTTTACTGAAAAAGCTTTCACGCTTTGCGTAATTCTTCTTGTCAAGGCTCTTATCAAATTCACGCAGGAGCTTTTCCTGTTCCTTGTTGAGATTTTTAGGAATTTCCACATTCACCTTGAAATAATGGTCGCCCTTAGCGTTTCTGTTAATTCTCTTGATACCCTTTCCACGCAGAGTGAAAACAGTTCCGTTCTGAGTGCCGGCAGGAATATCATACTTCACCTTTCCGTCAACAGTAGGAATTTCCAGATTGTCACCCAGAGTAGCCTGTGCGTAGGTAATCGGAATTTCAGTCCATACGTCGTAGCCGTCACGTTCAAAAATAGGGTCTGGACGAACTGTAACAACGATGTTCAAATCTCCGTTTGGTCCACCGTTTACGCCACAGTCACCACCACCTGAAACTCGTAAGGTCTGGCCGTCAGCGATACCTGCTGGAATTTCGATTTCTCTTGATTCAGCATTTCTCACACTGCCCTGTCCGCCACACTTGGTACAAGGCTTTTCAATAATCTGTCCCTTTCCACGACAACGTGAACATACCTGTGTTGACTGCATTGCACCAAAAGGTGTTCTCTGGGTAACATTTATGCTACCTCTTCCCTGACAGTCAGGACAGGTCTTAGGTGATGAGCCTTCCGACGCACCTGTACCCTTACACTGTGGACAGTTTTCAAGTTTATTTACACGGACAGTAGTCTTTTTTCCCTTGCAGGCTTCCATAAAATCAATAATAACACTTGCTCTTATGTCTCCACCACGTCGTGGTGCGTTAGGATTTGCACGACGTCTTGAGCTTCCGCCAAAGCCTCCACCAAAGAAGCTTGAGAAAATATCACCCAAATCATCAAACCCACCGAAGCCACCAGAGAATCCCCCACCCTGACCTGCGCCATAGTTAGGGTCTACTCCTGCAAAGCCAAACTGGTCGTATCTTGCCCTTTTATCCTTATCAGAAAGTATCTCGTAGGCCTCATTAGCCTCCTTGAACTTTGCCTCGCACTCCTTATCATCAGGGTGAAGGTCAGGGTGATACTGCTTTGCAACCTTTCGGTATGCTTTTTTAAGCTCGTCATCGGTAGCATTTTTAGATACCCCAAGGACTTCATAATAATCTCTTTTGTCTGCCATCTGTATTTCTCCGTAAGTTAATATACACCATAAACCTCAGCCCTTTAATTCAGGACTGAGGTTTTGTTTTTTTAAAATTAGATGTCGATAACGTCGTCTGTGCCGTCGTTTCCTGCGCCCATATCAGGGTTAAAGCCCTGACCACCAGCAGCCTGCTGTGCCTGTGCAGCTTCCTGATAAATTCTTGTAGCGATTGGCTGGAATGCGTTTTCGAGGTCCTTCTGCTTATCCTTGATAGCCTCAATATCTTCGCCCTTGAGAGCTTCCTTGAGAGCGTCAATCTTAGCAGTTACTTCGCTCTTTTCGCCGTCTGAAACCTTATCACCGAATTCACCCAGAGCCTTTTCAACTGAGAATACCATCTGGTCAGCAGCATTTCTTGCGTCAACTGCTTCCTTCTTCTTCTTATCCTCTTCTGCAAAAGCCTCAGCTTCCTTAACAGCCTTGTCAATGTCTTCCTTAGACATATTTGTTGAAGAAGTAATTGTGATATCCTGTTCCTTACCTGTTCCCAAATCCTTAGCAGAAACGTGAACGATACCGTTAGCGTCGATGTCAAATGTTACTTCAATCTGTGGAATTCCTCTTGGAGCAGGTGCGATACCGTCAAGACGGAACATACCCAGCTGCTTGTTATCCTTTGCGAATTCTCTTTCACCCTGAAGTACGTTGATGTCAACAGCGCTCTGATTGTCAGCAGCTGTTGAGAAAATCTGTGACTTCTTTGTAGGGATTGTTGTATTTCTTTCAATAATCTTTGTGCAAACGCCACCCATTGTTTCAAGACCAAGTGAAAGTGGAGTTACGTCAAGGAGAAGAAGTCCGTCCTTAACATCGCCTGCAAGAACACCGCCCTGATATGCTGCACCGAGGGCAACACATTCGTCAGGGTTAATTCCCTTGAATGGTTCTTTTCCGATAAACTTCTTAACAGCGTCAACTACTGCAGGAATTCTTGTTGAACCACCAACCATAAGCACCTTATCAAGCTGTGAAGCTGAAAGTCCGCTGTCTGAAAGTGCCTGCTTAACAGGTCCCATTGTAGATTCAACAAGGTCTGAAGTCATTTCATTGAACTTAGCCTGTGAAAGTGTAAGTTCCATATGCTTAGGGCCTGTTGCGTCAGCTGTGATAAATGGAAGTGAAATTGTTGTTGTAGGAGTTGAAGAAAGCTCAATCTTAGCCTTTTCAGCAGCTTCCTTTAATCTCTGCATAGCCATCTTGTCGTTTGCAAGGTCGATATCTTCAGCAGCCTTGAATTCCTTAACCATCCAGTCGATAATTCTCTGGTCAAAGTCGTCACCGCCAAGGTGGTTGTTACCAGCTGTTGCAAGAACTTCTGTAACGCCGTCGCCCATTTCGATGATAGATACGTCGAATGTACCACCACCCAGGTCATAAACCATAACCTTCTGGTCGTCTTCCTTGTCGATACCATAAGAAAGTGCAGCAGCAGTAGGTTCGTTGATAATTCTCTTTACTGTAAGGCCTGCAATCTGACCTGCGTCCTTTGTAGCCTGTCTCTGTGCGTCTGTGAAGTATGCAGGAACAGTGATAACTGCCTCTGTAACCTTTTCACCGAGATAGCTTTCAGCGTCAGCCTTGAGCTTCTGCAGAATCATAGCAGAAATTTCCTGTGGTGTATATTCCTTACCACCCATAGAAGCCTTATAGTCTGAGCCCATATGTCTTTTGATTGAAATTACTGTATTGTCGAAGTTTGTAACAGCCTGTCTCTTTGCAACCTGACCTACAAGTCTGTCACCTGTCTTTGAAACACCAACAACAGAAGGAGTTGTTCTTGCACCTTCGCTGTTAGGAATAACTACTGCCTCGCCACCTTCGATTACGGCAACGCATGAATTTGTTGTACCAAGGTCAATACCAATTACCTTACCCATAAAAACCATCCTTTCAATTGACAGTTGACAATTGACAATTGACAATTATCTTTCTGCCAAACCTTTTCATTAAATTTATAATTTTGTATTTTTTACTATCGAAATAAGTATCTTGTTGAGTTCCGAGCAATCTGTTTTCATGCTCTGAAATTGTTCATTTGTAAGCATTTCGCTTTCAAACAGAATTTCAAGCCAATACTCCGTTTCACTCGCCTCTTTCAAAGCAATATTCATTTTAGATGCAAACTCTTTTCTTGTCTGAGCCTGCAATGCCTCACGAACATTTGCCCCGATACTTGTTCCGCTTCTTACTATTTGTTTTGAAAGAACATATTCTTTTTGTTCTTCCCTTAGATATTTTCCGAGTTTAACAACTCTTACAGCAAATTTTTTGCTTTTATTCGCAATAATATTGTTGTCATACATACATAAAAACCTCAATCCGTCGGCAGAACCGACGCCTTAATTGTCAATTGTCCATTGTCCATTGTCAATTATTTAAGGGTTTGCCACTACTACCATAGCATAACGGATGATTTTATCTCCGATTTTATAGCCTTTCTGGAATGTTTCTGCAACAATATTTTCACCAAGCTCAGGGTCCTCAATCTGATTTACTGCGTTTGCAACATTAGGGTCAAACTCCTTGCCTGTCGGGTCAATAACCTCAACTCCGAGTTTAGTAAGCATATCACCCATCTGCTTAAAAATCATTGAAACGCCCTGCTTATAGCTTTCGTCTGTTGTTTCAGCGTTAAGTGCTCTTTCAAAGTTGTCAAACACCGGAAGAATTTCCATAAGTGTATTTCCCTTTGCGTTTGCAGAAAGCTCAAGTCTTTCCTTGGCACTTCTCTTTCTGAAATTATCATATTCAGCCATAAGTCTGAGGTATTTGTCTTTTTGTTCCGAAAGCTCTTTTTCAAGCTTTTCTTCCTTTGTAAGTTCAACTGTTTCCTCAACAGTTTCCTCTGTTACTTCTTCTGTTTCTTCTGCCTTTTCGACAGTTTCTTCAATAATTTCCTGTTCTTCTGTTACTTTGTTTTCGCTATTCAATGGAATCCTCCTCGTCATCGCCCGAAATAAGCTCAGTAATCTTTCCCGTCATATATTCAAGGTACGGAATAAAGCGTCTGTAATCAATTCTCATAGGGCCTATAAGTCCAAGTGTTCCAACCTGTCTGCCCTTCTTACTGTAAGGGGAAGTAATCAGGCTTGAGTTGTTGATTACAAAGCTGTCCGTTTCAGGTGAAAACATAACGTGAAGTCCGCTGAATGACTCATCCAAAAAGTTTGCAATCTCCGTTCTGTTTTCAAGGAAGGAAATAATTTCATTCTGACTGTATTCGCTTCTTGCAATCAGATTTGTTTCCCCCGTAACCTTTACCTTTCTGCCACTTATTTCTCTTGACATATTGTAAATCTCTGCTATCAGTGGCGAAAGCGTAACCATATAAGTTCCAAGCGCCTCTTCAAGCTGTGTAAGTTTCTCCTCGCTGATGTCGTTTAAAGCAATTCCCTCTAAGTTCTGAGAAATAAATTCCCCTAAGAAATCCAGCTGTTCGTTTGTAAGGTCAAATTCCAGTCTGCACACCTTATTTTTAATAGAACCATTTGAGGTAATCATCAACAACACATACATTCTCTTTCCTGTCGGAATAACCTCCAGCTTAGAGATAACCGAAAATTTCGGTGATGTGTTTGACGCAACAGCAGCGCATTTTGTAATCTCTGCAAGAGCCATTGTAGCCGAATCCACAAGCTCATCCTCCGAAGTAAAATCCGTCGGGAACATCTCGTCAATGATACTCATTTCGCTTTCGCTCAGTGGATTTTTTTCCATAAGGCTGTCAACATAAAGTCTGTATCCCTTATAGGTAGGCACACGCCCTGCCGAAGTGTGTGGCTGTTCAAGATAGCCCTGTTTTTCAAGCTCAGCCATTTCGTTTCTTATTGTTGCCGAAGATGCCGAAACATAGTTCATAATCGCCTTTGAACCAACCGGCTCGCCTTTGAGAATGTATTCATCCACAACCGCTGAAAGAATTCTGAGCTTTCTGCTATCCACAACCTCACCTCGTTTTCAAGATTTTAGCACTTACTTATCCAAAGTGTTAGCACTCAAACTTTCCGAGTGCTAACTATAGTTTAATACATTTTTCCGTAATTGTCAAGTAGTTATATTACAATTTTTCCACAAACCGATACAATATATTTTGTGCAAGACTACAAAGAGAATACCCGAAAAGATAAAAGTTGAAAAAATATGAGTGGTGTGGTATAATTCAATTGACAATTGACAGTTGACAATTGACAATTAGTGGTATGCAGGATATTCATTATTCTGATGTGGTAAGGGAACATTTTGCCCGAGTTATACTATATAAGTTTAAAGGAGTAACCTATGAGCGAAATAATGCGACTTGATAAATTTATAGCTTCACAGCGTACTGACCTTTCACGAAAAGACGTGAAAGAGCTTTGCAAAAAAGGGAAAATCACCGTTAACAACGCCCTTGTAAAGCAAAGCGACGTAAAAATAGATGCCGAAAAGGACAAAATCGCTGTTGACGGCGTGGAAATCAGCTACAATAAATACATTTATATAATGCTCAACAAGCCTCAGGGGGTGGTTTGCTCTACCCGTGACGGAGCATCG
>JAFTNX010000104.1 GCA_017451665.1 Oscillospiraceae bacterium
ATTATGCTTTTGTTTGTTGCGCTGACGTTTATTTTTATGAAGCAGACACTTTCTTCTGACAAAAAGAACGAGCTTTCGGTTGAGGCAATAAAAACGGGGGAATATACCCAGAATATTTCGGAGAATTATTACAAAAATCTGCCTATGGAAAAAATTATGGCACAGGCAGAGGTTCTGGTTAAGAAGATTTTTGGCGACAAAGATGTGAAGTTTGTTAAATTCAAGGACAACGAGCCACCTGACGGACCTATTGATGACGAAGAAATGGGCGGTATGGTTGTTGAAGACGACATACCTGTGGTAACAACAACAGTCACCACGGTTTCGGGGGAAGTTACTACCACATGCAAACTCCCACATGATTTTGAAATCACCACTGCCAAGCAGGAGGAGGGCGACTCGCCGTTGTTTACAGGGCGTCCGATTAAGACCACTACCACAAAGGTGACAACAACTCTTGACTTGCCTGAAACCACCGAAGATACCACAACGGGTAAGGTGGAATTGATTTTCCCATAGGTGCAAACCAATGCACAATGCACAATTATTGTATCGCCTGTCGGCGATGATATAAAAAACTCACTACCGATTTTTTCGATAGTGAGTTTAATTTTGTCTTTATAAACTTTTTACCCTCTCTCTTCAAGGTGAGCGTTAGACTCACGCTCTGCGTGCGTCATGAGCCGATAACACCCGAGCACACAAAATTGACTGTCCCGACTTTTTAAGCCGAGCTTTAGCGAGGCGAAAGCACGCCGTCACTCAAAGGCATTGACCTTTACAAATTTATAAATAGGCGAGGACGGTGAAACCGTTAGGGTTTCTTCAGGCCTTGCATAAATCCGTTAAGCTCAATGCAGGATACGTCACCACCGATAAGCTCGCCCTCATAGACCATAAGGCTTGCGATGATGTTTTTTTCGTGGTCAGGGTAGTTTTTTACCTCGTAGGTGTAGATTTCGACGGTTTTTCCCTTAAATTTCTCCAAGTCAAAGCCTTGCTTTTTCTGGAGCTTGTTGTATTTTTCGTAAACGTCGTTGAACTTCTCAGGAATAATTACAACCTTGCATTCCAGGTATTCCTCGCTGACCTCCCAACCCATATCAGCTAAGAATTTCTGACGCTGTTTTTCGGTTTTCAGCTGGTATGTAACACCCTCCTGCGCCCCTGCTACAACTGCCATAACTACTGCAACAATGATAATTACAACTGCTGCCACAAGCACCATAAACGAAGATTTTTTGATTTTAATTGCCTTGATAAACATGAATTTCCCACCTTTTTGGTTTTTAGTAATGTATATGCAGAAAAATCCGTGATAATTACAGCAAGTCTTGAAAATATTTTTTTACTAAGTTTTGTGTTTCCTCTTGAAATTGAACACAAAATATGCTATATTTATTGTAGTTTAGAATTAAAGGAGACAAAATTATGAGATGTCCTTTCTGTAATTATGAGGATACCAAGGTTGTGGATTCACGCCCGAGCGAAGAGAAAAAACGCCGTCGTCGTGAATGCGTTATGTGTGGCAAGCGTTTTACTACCTATGAAGTTGTTGAAAAGCCACTTCTTATGGTGTACAAGCGTGACGGAAGCTTTGAGCCTTTTGACAAGGTGAAGCTTTTAAAGGGTATTCAGACAGCTATCAAAAAGCGTCCTGTCAGCGTTGAAGACGTAATGACGCTTGTTGACGACATTGAAAACACCTACGCAAACGCTATGCAGACCGAAACCACCACAAGCGAAATAGGTGACAAGGTGCTTATGGGACTTAAAAAGCTCGACCACGTTGCTTATGTAAGATTTGCGTCAGTTTATAAGGACTTCAACGACGTAGAAAGCTTTGTAAAAATCATTTCAGAACTCAGCGACTGAAACCCTAACGGTTTCACCGTCCTCCCCTCGCATTTCATTAGTGAAGTGTCGAAGTTTTGAGTGCTCGGGTGTTATCGCCTCGCTAAAGCTCGGCTTAAAGAGAGAGGGAAAAGGGTTTTTAGTAATTGACAATTGACAATTAAGGTGTCGGATACGTCCACGGATAAAAAAGATAATAAAAAAGAGTAGGAAAAATCCTACTCTTATTTTTTTACGGTTATAAGCGCTTTTAATACATCTTCAATAGAGTTTGAGTCAGCCTCAATGAAGTTTTCAGGCTCGTTAATGTATTCCAGATAATGGGCGTCGCTGTCGTGAATGATATTGCACTTTTTAAGATACGGATTTTTTTCCAGAATATCTTCAACAAAACCCTTGTGCTTGATTTCTGCGCAGGTAAACTTACTGTCGTCAGGCACAAAACCCAGATTGGCAAGCAAGCTGGTTGTACTTTTATCAACGTGTGCAGGTATCATAATTCCGCCAAAACGTGTAACGTGTCCGTAAACTTCTTCAAAATTTATAGAGGTGGCATTTATAAGAAGATAAGGTTCACTACCGATTACATTGTCGTCCTCGTCAACAATAAGCTGTTTTCCAAAAACCTCCTCGTTATTCGGAAAAGGCATCAGTTTTTCGTGAACAAAAGCGTCAAATTCAAGGGCTTTTTCAAGGTCAGGAAAAAGGCACAGAACGTGAACTTCCTCCTCGGTGGTAAGCTCCATTCCCGGACTTGCCG
>JAFTNX010000105.1 GCA_017451665.1 Oscillospiraceae bacterium
ACGTTGCCAACGGCAACACCTTAAGTTGTCATATATCTCCCTTCGGGAGCTATGTCAATTGTCCATTGTCAATTGAATAGCAAACGTCATACGCCGTCACTCATAGGCATTGACCCTTGCACATTATTAAAAAGGCGAGGTGCCCGTGCCGGCTACGGCACTATTCTAAGTTGAGTTTCTTTTCCATAAGCTTGCAGGTGCCGATAAAGAATGCTACTGAAAGAATAATCATAATCACAACAGACACAGCCATTGAAAATACGCCTCTCCAGATTTCAGTAATTTCAAACATTTCAGCAAAGCCTTCAATCAGTATATTGTAGAAAAAGCTGCAGATTGTAAGCACCAGGAAGGTTGCAATTCCTGCTGCAACAGATACCCAACGCTTTTTAAGATATGGGAATGAGCTTTCCATAGCAGTCCAGAAAAATCCACAAAGGCTTAATGTGATGATAAATCCAAGAATGCAGAAAAATGAAAGAATGAGTTCTGTGATGGCTGCAGGATGAGCATTCTCAAAGAATTTTCCTACCATCTTCAAAAAGTCTGAAAATTCACCAAGAAGTCCTTCGCCGAAAAGCATAAGACAAATTCCCACAGCTGTTGCTATCATGCAGAAAATTCCCCATGTGAAAGCGTTTAAAAGCTTTGAAGTAACGTGCTGCCAAGGCTTTACAGGAAGAGTGTTCATAAGATAACCCTCGTCAGTAAAGAGATTTTTCTTGAATCTCATCATAGCAGTTCCGAAACCGTAAAAAACAAGTGCGAATGTAAGAATTCCAAAAGCAAAAATAACTACTGCAAATGATGCCTCAAAAATAGGGTGCTTGATATCAAGGACATTCATAATTTTTGTTGCAACAGCAATTACAAAGTAGATTATAAACATCGGCAGTACCGTTCTTGCACTGCAACGAAAATCGTATTTATATAACTTCTTTAACATCTGAATACCTCCCTGAAAAGCTGGTCAACGCTCATTCCGTTTTCTTCTCTGATTTCGTCAACTGTCTTGTGCATTACAAGTTCGCCGTTTTTAATCATAACTACCTCGTCAAGAACAGTTTCAATGTCTGTGATAAGGTGTGTTGAAATAATAACAGTTGCGTTTTCATTGTAGTTTGTGATGATAGTCTTTAAAATGTAATCTCTTGCAGCAGGGTCTACACCAGCGATAGGCTCGTCAAGAAGATAAAGGTCAGCATCTCTGCTCATTACCAAAATAAGCTGTACCTTTTCCTTTGTACCTTTTGAAAGAGTCTTAATCTTGTCAGCAGGATTGATGTTTAAGCTTTCAAGCATCTGCAAAGCTCTCTCACGTTTAAAGTCAGCGTAAAAATCTTCAAACATATCGAGAATGTCAGTTACCTTCATCCATTCAGGTATGTAAGTTCTTTCAGGGAGATATGAAACCACCTTTTTGGTTTCAACTCCGATTTCCTTCTTGTCAACAAAAATACCACCGTCAGTAGGTGTCAGAAGCCCACAAATGAGCTTGATAAGTGTTGTTTTACCACTTCCGTTAGGGCCTAAGAGTCCCACTATGCGACCTCTGTCAATGCTGAGATTAAGTCCCTTGAGCGCTTCCTTCTTGCCGTATGATTTCCAGAGATTTCTACAAGCAAGAATGTTGTTTTCCATATTTGTCATTCTTCTTCTCCTCCAAAATTATTAACTTTATATACAATTTCCTCCAAGCCATAACCAAGCTCTGTCATCTGCTCCATAAACTCACAGACAACATTTTCAGCACGGCTTTCTCTTAATTGTAAAATCCTCTTGTCGTCGTAGGTAACAAATCTTCCCGACGTACGCTGTGCAAAAATCAGCTGTTCTCTTTCAAGCTCTGAAAGTGCTTTCTGCATTGTGTTAGGATTTACCTGCGCTTCCTCAGCAAGCTCTCTTACTGCCGGAAGCTTATCCCCTGCCTTGTACTGCCCTGAAATTATTCTTTTCTGAATAACATCCATAATCTGCAGGTAAACAGGTCGGTCATTTGTAAATTCCCATGCCATTTAATCACCTCGCATTTATATATTGTATGTCTGTATTATTGTATTACTGCCTTAATACAATAATACCACCACACGACCTATTTGTCAACTGTTAATTTTGCATAAATAATAGTTATATTTTTATTGTGTTTTTATTCATTCATACAAACCGAAAAACTTTTTTAAAAAAAGTTGCACGCTGTTATGCAACTTTTGGGCGTTTTCCGACTATATGTGAAGGGCTTTTACTTACGCAACAAAATTACAATTGTGATTTCCTTGCAATTGTAACGACTGAAAAAAACCGAACAGCACAAAAAAGAAAGGACGACCATTATCAGTCAAAGCGAAATTAAAAACCTCTTTGCTCTGTTTTATGCGTCAGGCAAAAACGTAAAGGAGTCTGCCCTCCTTGCAGGTCTTAGTGAAGAAAATGCTGAACGTGAGGGTTTAAAGCTTTTAAAACTCCGTTCCACACAAAAGCTCATTAAACGCTACCGTGAAAACAGCTTTTCTGATGAGGACGCTGTAAAGTGTGGACTTTCACGCCTTGCATTCGGAGAGATAAATGACATTATGGAAGTTTTGTTGTCCGACGAGCCGATAGGACTTCACCGACTTTTTAAAATGAATTTCTTTCAGATTAGCGAGGTTAAGAAGGTCAAGGGTGGTGGCATTGAAGTCAAGCTTTTTGACAGACAAAAGGCCATGGAAAAACTCCTTGAAATTATTGAAAAATCAAAAAGCCGTGCCGACGCCGATGATTTTTTTGACGCACTTAAAACCTCAGCAGAGCTTCAGGGGAGTGACGAAGAGTGAAAAAACTCACCCCCTTTTCAAAAAAACAGCTTAAAGCCATGCTCTGGTGGAGTATGAAAAAAAGCTGTGATTTTGATGCAATAATCGCAGACGGTGCAGTAAGAAGTGGAAAAACCTTTTCCATGTCGCTGGGATTTATTTTCTGGTCGATGAAAAGCTTTGACAAAATGAGCTTTGCAATCTGCTCAAAAACAATCAAATCTGCAAGAAGAAATGTAGTAAAACCCCTTTTTGATTTTCTTGTCGGTCTTGAGGTATTCACGGTCAGGGATTACCTGTCAAAAGGCTATTTTGAAATCACTATGGGCAAAAAAATAAATCGCTACTACATTTTTGGTGGGCGTGACGAATCAAGTGCGTCGCTTATTCAGGGGATAACCCTTTCGGGACTTTTTCTTGACGAAACAGCACTTATGCCACGCTCATTTGTAGAACAGGCAATTGCAAGATGCTCAGTTACAGGCTCAAAACTCTGGTTTAACTGTAACCCTGACAACCCATACCACTGGTTCAAGGAGGAATGGATTGACAAGGCCACAGAAAAAAACTGCCTTTATCTTCACTTTGAGCTGTCCGACAATCCTTCCCTTTCCCCGAAAATTATAAAACGCTATCACACATTATATTCGGGAGCTTTCTATCAGCGTTTTGTATTAGGAAAATGGTGTGGTGTCGAAGGACTTGTTTACCCCTTTTTCAACAAGGACATTCACTGTGTCGGTGAATTACCACTCAGCTTTTCAAGATTTGTTATGTCGGTTGACTATGGGACAGTAAACCCTACTTCGGCAGGCCTTTGGGGAAAAAATGACAAGGTTTGGTACAGAGTGGGAGAATACTATTTTGATTCAAAAAAGGAAGGCTTTCAACGGACAGACGAGGAACATTATAAAGGCATTTTAAAACTCAGTCAAATGGCTTCGGAATACGGACTTAAGGTTGACACGATAGTGTGCGACCCGTCAGCTGCAAGCTTTATAGAATGTATCAGAAGACACGGCGAAATTAAAGTACTGCCTGCAAAAAACGACGTCATCAGCGGAATAAGAAAGGTCAGCGACGCCTTAAATCAAGGAAAAATCAAGATTTATAAAGGCTGTCGTGACGCACTCAGGGAGTTTTCCCTTTACGCCTGGGACGAAAAATCAAAAAGCGATTCGCCCATTAAGGAAAATGACCATTCAATGGACGACATTCGCTACTTTGTAACACGTTTTCTTGATGAAAACGATGATAATTTCTGCGTTTTATCGGTTTTACGCTAAAAGAAAAAAGCCCTTCATAAAAAAAGAAAGGAGATTCAGATGAAACCTATTTTCAAAAAGGAAAAGCTTGATAAAAGCTTTGAGCCTCCTGTGGTAAACGCTGCACAGCCTTATGACAGCTACTTTAACGTAATGACAACTGGCGCTACATTTGAGCGTGAGCTTTATTCAAAGGTGAGAGCAACCCTCCCGGTAGTTGACGCTGCAATGGGAAAAATCATCAGACTTGTGGGGAATTTCTCAATCAAGACTGACGACGAAGCTATAAACGAGCTTCTTTGTGATTTTAAGGACGATGTAAAGGTAAATCTTTCGTCAGCGTCTTTGGGTAGCTTTCTTGAGGAATACCTTGACAACCTGCTCACCTATGGTAAGGCTGTGGGAGAAATTTTAGTTGACGAAAACACAGGCGAGGTTATGGGACTTGTAAATTCAGACAGCGAGAATTTTCACGTCAGAGCAGGAAAAAATCCTGTTGACCGTATTTATTATGTCAAAAACGGAAAGCGTGAAAAAATTCTTACAAATCCCGACAAAATCCTTTTTACAGCACTTAATCCTACCTATAAAAACCCTGAGGGGGTATCCCTTTTAAGAGGTGTGCCAAGACTCGGCGAAATCCTTATGAAGATGTACAGCTGTATTGGTAAGAATTTTGACCGTGTGGGGAATGTAAGATACGCTGTGACCTACAAGCCGTCAAATGAATCTGACGGAATGTTTTCAAAGGAGAGAGCTGCCATTATTGCCAAGGAATGGAGCGACGGTATGTATTCTGCAAAACACGGAATTGTCAAGGATTTTGTGGCTGTGGGAGATATCGACATCAAGGTTATTGGTGCTGAAAATCAGCTTATCGACACGGAAATTCCTGCAAGACAGCTTACAGAACAGATACTTTCAAAGCTGTCAATTCCTCCGTTTCTTCTCGGACTCAACTGGACAAGCACAGAAAGAATGTCTGCCCAGCAGGTTGACATTTTAACAAGTGAACTTGAATATTACCGTCGCCTTTTAAATCCTGTAATCAGACAGATTTGTGGGGTATTTTTAAAGGCACAGGGATATGACGGAAAATTCAGGATTATCTGGGACAACATCAATCTTCAGGACGAGTCAGAGCTTGCAAAGGCACGCCTTAACAATGCTCAGGCAGAGGCTCTGGAAATTGAAAACGAAAAGAAGAAAGGAGAATAAAGCTTTTGGAAATCTTAAAGGCATTTGATACCGACAGCGAGGTTATGGAAAAAATCAATCGCTTTACAAGAAGAACTCTTTCAAAGGAAGAGGTTTACGCATTTCCTGTAATTCTTTGCGATAATGAAATTGACCGTGACGGAGAGAGATTTTCTGTATCTGCACTCAAAGACCTTGCAAAGCTCTTTATCGGAAAAACGGGTATCTTTGACCACAACCCAAAGGGAGAAAACCAGACCTCACGAATTTTTGACACTGAGGTAAAAACATTCCCCGAAAAAATCACTCAGGCAGGCGAACCCTACACCTGCATTGAGGCGAGAGCGTACATTCTGAGAAGCGACAAAAATCGTGACCTTATCAACGAAATCGACGGAGGTATCAAAAAAGAGGTTTCTGTTTCCTGCTCTGTTAAGGAAGAAATCTGTTCAATCTGTAAGCAGGACAGACGCAAAAAAATGTGCCCTCACATCAAGGGTAAAACTTACGGAGGAAAGGTTTGTCACATCATTTTAAACAACCCTACCGACGCTTATGAATTCAGCTTTGTGGCAGTTCCCGCACAGAAAAATGCAGGGGTTATAAAGTGCCACAAGGAAAATTCACTTAAAAATGAAGTAGCAAAGCTTCTTCACAGCTATGACACGGTGCTTTCAGGAGAGGCTATTGAAAAAATAGTAAATTCACTTTCTGAAAGTGAGCAAAAAGCCCTTAAAACCGAGCTTTCCGATAAGCTGTCAAGGCGAATTACTTCACAGCTTATTGACAGCTTGAACACCATTTCAAACAACGACAACTCATCATATTCATTAAAGTAAAGGAGAAATTTATTTATGTTTAACACAATCAGAATTGAAAAGGGACTCTACAACATTTCAGGCAAGACATTCACACAGGCACTCACAGATATGGACCCTGACGACAACTACGTTGGCACAAATCTCGAAGGCCTCGACGCTTTTGAAAGACAGCTCAAGAGATTTGATATCAAGGTTAACGGCGAAGGCTGTGACAGAGTTGAAAAGTTTTTTGCAACAACTGAATCAGCAGTTCTGTTCCCTGAATTTGTAAGAAGAACAATCAAGGCAGGTCTTGACGAAGCGTCAATTCTTCCTGAAATTGTAGCTGCAAGAACATACACAGACGGTATCGACTATCGTGGACTTACAGTTGAGTCAAACGGCGACAGCATTGCTGTTGCTGACGGTGGAGAAATCCCTGTAACAAATGTACGTCTTGCTTCATCTGCTTCAACTCTTACAAAGTTTGCAAGAAGACTTTCTTGCTCATACGAGGCATTCAGAAAGCAGAGAATTGAAGCTTTTGCTGTAATTCTCAAGAACCTCGGCGGAGAAATTTCAAGAGCAGTAAACAAGGCTGCCTGCGACGCACTTATGGCTGACGTTACACCTGCAACAATCGCCGGAAGCGCTCTTACATACGGCGAGCTTGCTGACTTCTGGGG
>JAFTNX010000106.1 GCA_017451665.1 Oscillospiraceae bacterium
AAAAAATCCTTTCTGTTTTTAGGTATTGTGAGTGGAATAGAAAAAAGAGCCTTCATATATAGCTAAAAAACAGCAAAAAGTTGCACACCAACGTGCAACTTTTTTTAAAAAAGATTTCAGGTTTGTAGACTTGAACAATTTTAAGCGATAATATCAGGTTGATTTGTATATTTTTACGCAAAAAAGGTTGCAATATTTATGCTGATGTGGTAAAATATATAGTGGAAATATGTGATTTTGTTTAGTGAAAGGATTTTTTATGGATATTTTTGATGAATACAAGGAGGACAGAGTTCCTCACGAACTTTTATATGTTGTTGCGAGAGTGGGACTTCTGCTTGCTGTAAACCTGTTTTCGCTTTTTGCGTCAATTCTCCTTTGTGCCGGAATTTCTACGGTATTAGGCGTTATTTTTGAAAATTCACGATTTGTTGTCCTTGATTTGATTCCATTTTTAAATAACCCTATCACAACCTCAGCTGTTGGTTATCTGATACTTCTTGGGATAATGGTGAGAATTTTCTGGGACGACGGAAAACGTCACACAGCCTATGGAAAATTCAGTATGCCTGTTGTGACTATAACTGCGTTTGTTATGTTTGTGATTTATGTTATTCCGTCAATCTTTTTTGAAGAGGCAAAGGACAGCCTTGCAGCAGGTATAAAGGGCTTTTACAAGCCTTCTTTGTGGCTGAGTGAGGTTACAAACGGAAGTATTAAGATTCCTGTTGTTATTTCGGCAGGTCTTATCGCTCTTGTATGTATGGTGATTTATAAGCTGTCTGGTGACAGATACCTTAAAAAGCATCCCGACCTGACGGAAGAAATTTAATATTTGAAACTATCTTTTGTAATTTTCGACTTTTTTTGATAAAAAGTTGTTCACAAATAGTATTAAAATATTAACATAAATATAGCTATTTTAAAATCGTTTGTGCAATTTTGTGAAAAATGAATAAAAAATTAAATAAAATTTGTACTACTGATTTTAAAATTCGGTTAAATTTGGGTTGATTATGGGTGTAAAAAATGGTATAATTACTTAGATACTTTAAAATTGTATTATTATATAGTTTTACGGAGGTGTAACTATTAAATGAAATCTTTTACCTACGTCGCCAAGGATACTGCCGGTAAAACCTTGAAGGGCGTTATTGAAGCAGAAAACGGGCAGGAAGTACTGCAGAAAATCCATGAACAGGGTTGGTTCTGTGTAAGCTACAACGAAAATCTCGGTAGCGGACGAAAGAGCATTTACAAGTTCAGCACAAAGGAACTTTCATTCTGCTGTCGACAGCTTGCTGCTATGATGACCTCAGGTCTTACCATTGTAAAGGCGCTGGATATTCTTTATAAGGAACAGGAAAAGAAGGGCGCTCAACAGTGCTGGCTGGAAATTTACGAAAACGTACAGAAGGGTGCTACATTTACAGAAGCACTTGAAGAAAAGGCTGGTTCGTTCCCTGACTTCTTCATTTCAATGGTTGGTGCCGGTGAATCATCAGGTACACTTGACGTTGTAATGAACCGACTCAGTGAACACTACGCTAAGGAAAACAAGACAAACAACAAAATCAAGGGTGCTATGACATATCCTATCATCCTCGGTGTTATGTGTATTGTAATGGTTATCGGTATGTTTACCCTTATCCTTCCACAGTTCGCAAGCATGATGCCAAGAGAAGAAATGCCTGTACTCAGCCGTGTAATGATGGACTTCTCAGACTTCCTCATTGACAAATGGTGGATTATCCTCATTATTGTTGCAGTAATTATTTTCTTTGCACTTTACGCACTCAAGATTCCAAGCGTCAGACTTAAATTTGACCAGTTCAAGCTTAAATGTCCGGGCGTTGGAAAACTTCTCGGAACAATTTACACAGGTCGTTTTTCAAGAACACTTTCATCACTTTACTCATCAGGTATTCCGATGGTTGAATGTCTTGAACGTTCATCACGAGTTCTTGGAAACAAGTACATAGACCAGTGCTTTATTCAGGTAATCGACGAGGTTAAACAGGGTCAGCCACTTTCAACCTCAATTCAGAAAACAGAAATCTTTGAATCAATGTTCTGTTCGATTATCTTCGTTGGTGAAGAATCAGGTGCGCTTGACGACATTCTCGAAAAGTCAGCTGACTACTATGAGGAAGAATCAGACTCAGCTATCAGTAAGCTTGTAGGTATGATGGAACCAATGATGATTATCATCATGGGTGTGGCTATCGGATGTGCCCTCGCAGGTATCTTCCCTCTCCTCTACGGAAACATGACCAACATCTAATAACGAATTTAAAACTTTTTAAATATTAAGGGAGTGAATTTATAATGCTGTCATTTGATATATCAGACAGACAAATTAACATTGTAAAGGGCGTCAACGCCGGTGGCAAAATCCGTATCGACCGTTCATGCTCAATTGCAGTTCCACCAGAGATGATTGTTAGTGGTGAAATTATCAACCTTTCAGGTGTAGCTGAACTTGTTACAAACACACTTAAAGCAGAATCAATGATGGACAGAGAGGCTATTATCTCTTTCTCATCAAGCAGTATTGTATTCAAGGAACTTATTATTCCAAGAGCTAAGGGTGAACAGTTCCTTACAATGGTACAGAACCAGATGGTTCACGAAATGGGTATCACAGACGAATACTCAATCTCATATACAGTAGTAGGTGACGCAGGCGAAGAAAGCCCTGGAGCATTGAAGGTTCTTGCAACAGCTTGTCCTTCATCAATTGTTGATAGCTACAGAAAGTCATTCAACATTATGGGTATCAGCCTTAAGTCAGTTAACATCTGCTGTAACTCAATTACACGAATTGTTCTTTCTGACCAGAACAACCTTTCAAAGATGCCACTTCTCGTAGTTCAGATTAACAAGGACTTCCTTGGACTCACACTCTTTGAAAACGGCCAGATGGCATTCGCAAGATACACACCAATTTCAGAAGAAGACTACGACAGCGAAGATTACATTATCGAAGCTCTTAACGAAAACATCTTCAGAATGACACAGTTCAACAAGGCAAGAGGCGGCCCTGGTGTTTCAAACGTAATTGTTTACGGTGAAATCGGCGACTATATCACACTTGCTGACTCACTTCTCCAGATGGATGTTCAGGCTTCAATTCTTCCTGTACCAAACACAATTACAGGTTTTGAAAACTTTGAATTTACTGATTTCGCTAACGCAATCGGTGCTCTCTATAAGAGAAACAAGGCTACTGAAAGAATCAACCTCCTTGAAGTTGACTCACAGACAGGCCGTTCAAGCGCAGGTCTTAACTCATTCCTTATGACAGCAGGTATCATCGTTGCTGCATCAGTTCTTATCATTGTTGCTATCACATTCCTTATCGGAATGAAGGTAAACAGCATTCAGGATGACATCGACGATACTCAGCAGCAGATAAATGAGGCTAATGAACAGGTTGAGGAATATTCAAAGTACAATGACATTCTCATAAAGCTTACTGATTATAAGCTCAGAGTTGATACAGCAGTAGCTGCTCTTGAAACAAAGCCAATTATCACAGAAGCTAACTTCAAGAATATCGACAAGTACTTTGCGGCAAATAATGCTACATATAAGTCAATCGCATATAATATCGCAGGAACAATTTCTATTTCTGATATTACATTGCCTACTCAGAAAGACCCAAGACAGCTTGTTGAAACTCTTGTAAACTGTGGAAAGTACGCAGATGTTTCATATTCTGG
>JAFTNX010000107.1 GCA_017451665.1 Oscillospiraceae bacterium
AAATTTCTCTTGCACGCATTTTATTCACCCAAAGCCTTTCTGAGTTTTTCGGCAATTTCCTTGTCATTTTGTGCTTCCTCACATGAAAGCTTTGATTTGAGCTTTCCGAAAGCTGACGCTTCATACTGACCGATTTTCTTTTTAATATATTCCCTTTCGGCAGGAAGTGTAAGGTCAAGTCCGCCTACAACCTTTTCAAACTGTCCGAATTCTTTTTTGTTTCCTGTATAAACTGCTTTCAAAACAGTATAGATGAATTTCCCGTCAATAATTGCTTTTTCGGAAGAAATTTCAAAGCCGTTTTCAAAAAGAAATTCCCTCACAAGTTCACTTCTTGTCATAGGTTGCAAAACAAGTGTACAGCCGTTTATCCATTCACAGGCAGACAGAATATCACAGATAGTTTCGCCACCCATACCTGCGATAACTATATGGGTAACTCCGTCTTTATTCACGTTTTTAAGACCATCAGAAAGCACAGCCTCGATTTTTTCAGAAAGGTTATGCTTTGTTATATTCTTTTTAGCAGCTTCAAGAGGACCTGTGCCTATATCAGAGGCAATCGCCCTTGGGCATATACCGTTTTCCACAAGAAAAACAGGAAGATAGGCGTGGTCTGTGCCTACGTCAGCTACTACTGCTCCCTTTTCGATATAATCTGCGCAGGCAGAAAGTCTTAAATCAAGCTTCATTTATGTAAATCCTTTCGGTGAGTTTTTAAAAATAAACGGCAGACTGGAAAACCATAACTGCCGTTTTAGGTACTATTTTCCTGAGAAGTGTGCGTTGAGCTTTGCAACGAGTTCGTCAGCGCTTACGCCGTGAACTTCACAAGCCTGCTCAATGGTTTCGCCTCTTGCAGAAGGACAACCGAGGCAATGCATTCCCATTTCGAGAAAATAAGGTGCAACCTCAAAATCCTGGTCAAGAATATCTCCGATAATTGTATCCTTTGTTACTTCAAAAACCATTTTTTAAAACTCCTTTTCTTTTATTTATCGTATCATAAAAAACATACCTCTATTATTATAACCAATTTTGATTATAAATGCAAGACCTAAATTCAATTGACAATTGACAATGGACAATTGACAATTATGGTGTTGCCTTCGGCAACGGATTTAAATATTCAGATGGCAATTGTCTATACTTTCAACTTTCGCCTTTATAAGCCGAGTTAAAACGAGGTGATAACCCTGCCACAACTCAAATTATCCTTTTTATCAAATGGATATGTGGCAGAGGTCGGTGAAACCGTCAGGGTTTCAATTGTCAACTGTCAATTGATAAAAAGGTCTTGACTTATTTCAAATTTGGTGTAAAATAGAAGTAACTATATGTAATTTGAAAAGGACTTAATTAAAATGGCAACAAAGGTTGGATTTGTATCGCTTGGCTGTCCTAAAAATCAGGTTGACGCCGAGTGTATGATGTATAATCTCCGTCAGGAGGGTTATGAAATTATTCAGGACGCAGCTATGGGTGACGTGGTTGTGGTGAATACCTGTGGCTTTATCGAAAGCGCAAAGCAGGAGGCAATTGACACAATTTTTGAATTTGTACTTCTCAAAAACGAAGGCAGAATCAAGGCAATTGTTATTACCGGCTGTCTTTCTGAAAGATACAAGGACGAAATTCTAAAGGAAATCCCTGAGGTTGACGCTGTTGTGGGGCTTGGAAGCAACAAGAGCTTGGGCGAAATCATCAGAGAAGTTCTGGCTGACAAGAAGCAGGTTACTTCTTATGGTGAAAAGGTTGACCTTGACATTGACGGAAAGAGAATTATTTCAACAGAGCCGTTTTATGCGTATCTTAAAATCGCTGAAGGCTGTGACAACTGCTGTACTTACTGTGCTATTCCATCAATCAGAGGACGTTTCCATTCAAGAACAATGGAAAGCATTATTGACGAGGCCAAGTGGCTTGCATCGGTGGGAGTGCGTGAAATTGTAGTTGTGGCGCAGGACACGACACGCTACGGCGAGGATATTTACGGCGAAAGCAGACTTCCTGAGCTTTTGACAGAGCTTTGCAAGATTGACGGAATCAAGTGGATTAGAACGCTTTATTCCTACCCTGAAAGAATTACTGACAAGTTTATTGAAGTTCTCAAAAACGAAGAAAAGCTTGTTAAATACATTGATATGCCTATTCAGCACTGCAACGACGAGGTTTTAAAGAGAATGAACAGAAAGAGCAGTAAAAAAATGCTCACCGACCTTGTTATGAAGCTGAGAAAGGAAATTCCTGACATCACATTAAGAACAACTCTCATTGCTGGCTTCCCTGGTGAAACTGACGAGCAGTTTGAAGAGCTTTGTGAGTTTGTAAAGGAAATGAGATTTGACAGACTTGGTTGCTTTGCTTATTCAAGAGAGGAAGGCACACCTGCTTATAACTTTGAAAATCAGATTGACGAGGACGTTAAGGAAAAGCGTGCTGAAATCGTTATGGACGAGCAGACAAGAATTTTCTATGAGCTTAACGAAAATAAAATCGGTCAGGTTGTTGAGGTTGTAACAGAGGGCTTTGACAGGCTTGCTGAATGTTATTACGGCAGAAGCGACACAGATGCGCCTGAAATCGATGGGAAAATTTTCTTTACAAGCGACAGAAAGTTAGCGATAGGCGAATTTGTAAAGGTCAGATATGACGACCTTCTTGATTTGGATTTAATTGGCGAAAGAGCAGACTGATTTTTTGATACTTCACGCAAATACTAAAATATATTTTGAAAGGAAATTACTATGAATCTTCCTAATAAGCTTACAGTTTTAAGAGTAATTATGATACCATTTTTTATGGCAGCTTTACTCATTGACAAAATCCATTTTAACATTTTTATCGCTCTTGCATTTTTTGCTATTGCATCAATCACCGACTGGTTTGACGGAAAAATCGCAAGAAAGTACAATCTTGTTACTACATTCGGAAAATTTTTAGACCCACTTGCTGACAAGATGCTTGTAATGGCAGCTGTTTGTTGTTTTTCTGCATTGGGCTGGATTGACGTTGTGGCAGTTGTTATTATTCTTGCAAGAGAATTTATGGTATCTGCTTTAAGACTTGTAACAGCAGGTGACGGTGTTGTTGTTGCAGCAGGCATCTGGGGAAAGCTCAAAACTGCTTTCACAATGATTGCAATTGTTGCTATACTTGCACTTGAAGGCTTTGGAATTCATAATATGATTATTAACGAAGTTCTCATCTGGATTTCTACTGCACTTACTATTATTTCAGGAATTCAGTATCTTGTTGCATACTGGCCACACATTGACTCATCAAAATAGCAAACGTGACGTTTGCATCCTCCTCGCCTCTGGTCTCATTTGAGAAATGAGGTACTTTTGAGTGACGGCGGTCATCGGCTCGCATAAACTCGCCTTAGAAAGACATATCGCTAAGGTTGATTTTATAAAAATAATTCTTGCAAAAAAGAATAAAATATGCTAAAATAAATTAAATAGTTTAAATGCGAAAACAAGAGTAGCAGTTTTTGTTTCATTCAGAGAGAAACGGGTTTGGTGTGACGTTTTTGAAAGGGACTGTGAAGTGCGGTTTTTGGTGGTTTAGTCCACAAGCAGAAAGGGTGAATTTGAAGTATCCCTTTTCGTATGCCTGCGTTAAAGGTTTTGAGTATAAATCGGAGTGGAACCGTAGTATTTGATGATACTGCCTCCTGTTGTGACATCACAGCAGGAGGTTTTTTATTTACAGAAAGGAGAATGTGTATGTCCTTTATTAAAAACATCAAGGCTGATATTCAGTCGATAAAAGAGCGTGACCCTGCTGCAAAAAGCGGGCTCGAAATAATCCTCACCTATTCGGGTGTTCACGCAGTTATTTTATACAGAATTGCTCACAAATTTTACGAAAAAGGTAACACTACCACGGCGAGAATTATTTCCCAGTTTGCAAGATTTTTAACGGGAATTGAAATTCACCCTGGGGCAAAAATCGGCAAGGGACTTCTCATCGACCACGGAAGTGGAGTGGTTATCGGAGAAACTGCTGAAATCGGCGACAACTGTCTTATCTATCAGGGGGTTACTCTTGGTGGTACAGGTAAGGACAGCGGAAAGCGTCACCCTACTCTCGGGGACAACGTAATGGTTGGAAGCGGTGCTAAAATTTTAGGGCCTTTTAAGGTTGGCGACGGAGCAAAAATCGCTGCAAACGCTGTTGTATTGGAGGAGGTTCCACCATACTGCACAGCAGTGGGTGTTCCTGCGAGAATTGCAAGAAAGAACAAGGTCAGAAACAGCGACCTTGACCAGATTCACATTCCTGACCCTGTTTCACAGGAGCTTTGCAAGCACATCAATATGATTGAAAAGCTGTCAAAGAGAGTTTCGGAGCTTGAAGAAAAATTAGACAAATAGGAGAGAAAATTATGCAGATTTACAATACACTTACAAGAAAAAAAGACGAATTTAAGCCACGTTTTGACGGAAAGGTTTCTATGTACACATGTGGACCTACCGTTTATCACTATGCACACATCGGAAATTTAAGAAGCTACATTATGGAAGACGTTTTGGAGAAGTTTTTCAGATTTTCAGGTTACGACGTCAAGAGAGTTATGAACATCACAGACGTTGGGCATCTTACTTCTGACGGTGACACAGGCGACGATAAAATGCTCAAGGGTGCTAAGCGTGAAAAGAAAACTGTAATGGAGATTGCACAGTTTTACACCGACGCATTTTTTGCTGACTGCAAGAAGCTGAACATCAAGACACCTGACGTTGTTGAGCCTGCTACCGGCTGTATTGATGAATTCATCAAGGTTATCTCTTCACTTATGGAAAAGGACTTTGCTTATGAGGCTGGTGGTAACATCTATTTTGACACTTCAAAATTAAAACAGTATTATGTATTTAACGACTTCAAGGAAGAGGACCTTGCAGTAGGTGTCCGTGAAGGCGTTGAAGAGGATACAAACAAGAGAAACAAGGCTGACTTTGTTTTGTGGTTTACAAAATCAAAGTTTGATGACCAGGAATTAAAGTGGAATTCACCTTGGGGAATTGGTTATCCCGGCTGGCACATTGAATGCTCATGCATCTCTATGAAGCATCTTGGGGAATACCTTGACATTCACTGTGGTGGTATCGACAACGCATTCCCACATCACACAAACGAAATTGCACAGAGTGAGGCGTACATCGGTCACGACTGGTGTAACTACTGGTTCCACGTTCATCACCTCAACACAAATTCAGGAAAGATGTCAAAGTCATCAGGAGAATTTCTGACAGTTTCACTTCTGGAATCAAAGGGCTATGACCCACTTGTTTACAGATTTTTCTGCCTGAACTCACATTACAGAAAATCTCTGGTATTCTCATACGAAAACCTTGACAACTCAGCTGTGGCATTCAACAAGATTATTGCAAAAATTGCTACATTTGTTAAGGATGACAAGGGTGAAATTGACAAGGCAAAATACGACGAGCTTTACAACAGCTTCAAGGATGCGCTTGACAACGACCTTAACACTTCCCTTGCTATCACTGCACTTTACGACGTTCTGAAGGCTGACGCAAACGGTAAAACAAAGGTTGCGCTCATAAAGGAATTTGACAAGGTGCTTTCACTTGACCTTATTGACAAGGCTTTGAAGCTTTGTGAAAATGATGGTGGTGAAGAA
>JAFTNX010000108.1 GCA_017451665.1 Oscillospiraceae bacterium
CTGTGTCGTTTTTCTTTCTGTCATTGAAAAACATATAGAAAACAATACCGATAAGTGCCAGAACAGGTGTGAAAGATGTTGGTTTTAAAAGCTTTATAAAAAAGTTGTCGCTGCTTATTCCACCAAGGCTTAAAATCCACGCTGTAACAGTAGTGCCCACATTTGCACCCATAATTACGTTTATTGACTGGCGAAGGCTCATAAGTCCTGAGTTTACAAAGCCTACAACCATTACGGTAGTAGCTGATGATGACTGGATAACAGCTGTTACACCAAGTCCTGTTAAAAATCCTAAAAATCTGTTTGCTGTAAGTTTTCCTAAAATTGTCTTGAGCTTGTTACCTGCACGTCTTTCAAGTGCCTGCCCCATAAGATTCATACCAAAGAGGAACAGACAAAGACCACCGATTAAATTAAGTACGTCAAAAATGTCCATATAAATACCTTCCTTTAAAATTTACAAACTTAGTATAACCGTTCAAGGTAAAGTTACAATCATACCTATGTAAAATCCACGTAATTTTTTTGTACAATGCACGATTTTACATAAATCTTACAATAAAATTACAAGAAACTGCATTGACATTTTTAACTCAAATGGGTATAATAATTGTGATATAAAAGGGAGTAGCTGACAAGTACGAAATCGTCAGTACGTTCACAGTATGAATAACGCTGTCGGACCGGTTTCGTATCCATTTATAAATGGTAGCAAGACTTTTGTTGCGTTTTTGTGATGCAACAAAGGTCTTTTTTGTTTGTTAATCCTTAAAAACGGAGGTATGGTTATGGAGTATTACAAGCTTAGCGTTGAAGAAACCATGGAAAAGCTTGAAACAAGCCGAAGTGGTGTTACAAAGGAAGAGGCCACAAAAAGAATTGAACAGTACGGCTACAATGAAATTGCAGAAGGAAAACGTGACGGAGTTCTGACAGTTTTCTTAAAGCAATTTGCTGACCTTCTGGTGTTTATCCTTATTATATGTGCAGTTTTGTCAGCACTTACAGGAAACGCTGAAAGTACAGCAGTTATCATTGGCGTAATTGTTATGAATGCAATTATCGGTACAGTACAGCACTTTAAGGCTGAAAAATCCCTTGACGCTTTGCGTGCAATGTCATCACCTCTTGCAAGAGTTGTAAGACGTGGCGAGGTTTGTGAGATTCCTGCAAAGGAAGTAGTTGTGGGAGATATGCTTTTACTTGAGGCAGGCAGCGTTGCTGCTGCTGACGGACGTGTTATCGAGTCAGCAGGTCTTATGGCAAACGAAAGCTCACTTACCGGTGAAAGCAACAGCATAGAAAAAAATACCGACGCAATCTCAGCTGATGGTGAGGTTATGCTTGGTGACAGAGTAAACACAATTTATAGTGGCTCGCTTATTACAGCAGGTCGTGGCGCAATTATTGTTACCGAAACTGGTATGAATACCGAAATCGGTAAAATTGCCACAATGATTAACAAGGCTGAGGCTAAGAAAACTCCTCTTCAGAAGAGCCTTGACACATTCTCAAGAAACCTTTCAATTGCAATCATTATTATATGTGTAATTGTTATGGGACTTTCAATCGCAAGAGGTCAGGAGTTTCTTGATGCTATGATGTTTGCAGTAGCACTTGCAGTTGCAGCTATCCCTGAGGCATTAAGCTCAATCGTTACAATCTCACTTGCAATCGGTACAAGAAAAATGGCTGAAGAAAATGCTGTTATCAAGGATTTGAAGGCCGTTGAAGGACTTGGCTGTGTAAGCATTATCTGTTCAGACAAGACAGGTACACTTACAAAAAATAAAATGACTGTCCGTGAAGTTTTTTATGACGGGGAAAATCATATCGGCAGAAATTCAATAAATGAAAAGCTTGATATGGCAATGTGCCTTTGCTGTGACGCTGTATTTTCACATGAAGGAACAATCGGTGACCCTACCGAAACAGCACTTATCGAATATTGCCAGAAGGACAAGACAGACCAAATCAGAAACGCTTACAGAAGAATTTCAGAAATTCCTTTTGACAGTGACAGAAAGCTTATGAGCACACTTCACATTATCGGAAACAAGTCTGTTATGTTTACAAAGGGTGCTACCGATAACGTACTTCCAAGACTTGAAAAAATCTTTGATAAGGGTGTTATCAGAGATATTACTGACGATGACAGACACAGAATTGAATTCCAGAATGACGAGTATTCAAACAAGGGAATGAGAGTTCTCTGCTTCTGCTTAAAGGAATTTGACGGAAAGTCACAGCTTTCAATTGACGACGAAAACAACTTCGTATTTATCGGTCTTTGTGCAATGACAGACCCTCCGAGAGATGAAAGCAAGGCTGCTGTTGCTGATTGTCTGAGAGCAGGCATCAAGCCTATTATGATTACGGGCGACCATAAGGTGACAGCTACTGCTATCGCAAAGGAAATCGGAATTTTCAGAGAAGGGGATATTGCCCTTGACGGTATGGAGCTTGAGACACTTTCAGACAACGAGCTTATTCAGTTACTTCCTAAGGTCAGCGTTTACGCAAGAGTAAACCCAAGCCACAAAATCAGAATTGTTACTCTCTGGCAGGATTTAGGAAACGTTGTTGCTATGACAGGTGACGGTGTAAACGACGCTCCTGCTTTAAAGAAGGCTAACGTTGGTGTAGCTATGGGTATCACAGGTACAGAAGTAAGTAAGGACGCTGCAACAATGATTCTTACTGACGACAATTTTGCTACAATCATCAAGTCAGTTGCAAACGGAAGAAGTATTTACGCAAACATCAAAAACAGTATCCGCTTCCTTCTTACAGGTAACCTTGCAGGTATTCTCACAGTACTTTATACAGTTATCAGAGGTCTTGCATCACCATTCACAGCTGTTCAGCTTCTCTTTATAAATCTTCTCACAGACTCACTTCCGGCTATTGCAATCAGTATGGAAAAGCCTGACGGAAACCTTCTTGACGACAAGCCAAGAAAATCTGACGCAGGAATTATGGATAAGAAATTCCTCACAGAAACACTTGTTATTGGTCTTTTGATTACTATCGCAACTGTTATTGCATACCACATCGGTCTCGACAAGAGCGCTGTTTGTGCAAGCACTATGGCATTTTCAACTCTTTGTCTTGCAAGACTCTTCCACTGCTTTAACTGCCGTGGCAGAAAGCCTGTAAATGTTTTGGGATTTACATCTAATTCGTTCAGCCTTGTAGCATTTTTTGCAGGTATTCTCTTCCTCGCAATCGCACTTTTTGTTACACCACTTCACTCAATCTTCGGTGTAGCTACACTTACAGGCAAAATGCTTGGTATGCTTCTTATCCTTGCAGTTTCTCCTACAATCCTTGTTCAGATTTGGAAAAACATCGTTTATTTTAAGAATAAGAAATAAAAATCATAAAATGCATCACTGTTATAGTGGTGCATTTTGATTTTTAATGGCAAAAATATGCAAATTGCTGTGAAAGTTGCGTGAAATTTGGTTATAGTGTAAAATTATCTTTTTTTAGTTGAAATGTTAACGATTTTGTGTTAAAATATAGTTTGATAAACTGATATTCTAAGTAAAAAGGGGGCGAGGGGAATGAACGACAACAGATTTGATTTGCTTTGTGAAGTTATTCATAAGCTTTCAGCTTCAAGCAACTGTGACGATATGAAAAAGATAGTTTTTGATTTTGAAAATCAGCTTGAAGCATATAACGATGATGCTACAAGAGGTCTTGTTGATGATGTTAAGAGCATCGCAAAAAAGCTTGTTTGTAGTAATGAAAAATCTGATTTGGCAGGAACTTCCGACAGAGTCGCTACCCTTACAGAAACAGAACGTGAAGAGCTTGCTGAGGCTAACAGAGTTATCGACAATAATCTTTTCGACTATCATTTCCAGCCGATAGTAAGTGC
>JAFTNX010000109.1 GCA_017451665.1 Oscillospiraceae bacterium
ATCTCAGAAGTTCTTCTGCGTGGTCCCACATAGGGAAGTCTGTTCCCCAGAAAACCTTGTCAACACCAAATCCGTAGATTATTTCTCTTGCAAATTCAGGCGAAATAAATTCCAGAGAAGAGCAGGTGTCAAATCTTATGTTGTCGTAATAAAGGCAGGTAATTGCCTCACTCCAGCGTTCATATCCACCTAAATGTGCAGCAAAAACCTTATGGTCAGGCATATTCTTAACGACGTTTTCAAGTCTTAAAGGCCTTGAATAATCGTATCTGCTGTCGCCCATGTGAATAAGTACCGGCAGTCTGCCTCTTATAGCCTCATAGATTTTAAAAGCCTTGTCATCGTCAATAAAAAACTTCTGAAAATCCGGGTGAAGCTTGATTCCTCTTAATCCGTTTTCGATACATCTTTCAACTTCTCCCTCAATGTCCTCAAAGTCAGGGTGAAGTGTGCCGAAACCTACAAATTCAGGGTGCTTTCTGCATTCCTCAATTATAAAGCTGTTAATTGAAACAACCTGCTGTGGTATAGTTGCTGTTGAGCAGACGAGATAGTGACTTACACCGATATTTTTGCCACTCTCAACGAGGTGTTCAGCAGTCCCCACAGGATAATCCATCGGAATATCGTAAAAACTTCCGATAGCAGAAACAGCCTTTTCAGCTATTTTGTCAGGAAATATGTGTGCGTGTGCATCACATATCTCATAATTTTTTGCAAAATCAATTGCTTCCTGTAAAATCATACAATTCTTCTTTCATTAAAATATATTAATTGAGTTTAACTCCTATTACCGAAACGTTGTCTGTGCTTCCTCTTTCAAGTGCAAGCTGTGAAAGTGCCTTGATTTTTTCGTCAAAGGTAATGTCAAGCTCCATTGCAGCTTCAATTTCTCTTTCACCTACAAAGTCAGAAACCCCGTCAGAGCAGAGAATTACAACGCAGTCCTCACAAAAGCTTTCTGAAACCACACTTACATCAATTTCAGGTGGCTTGTAGGGATTTCCCACCGAGGAAGTAATAACATTTTTCTGTGGGTGAGTTTTAAGCTCTGCCTCTGTAATTTCACCCTTTTCAAGAAGCTCCATAACATAGCTGTGGTCTTTTGAAATCTGTCTTGCTTTTTTGGATTTGTAAAGATACAGCCTGCTGTCGCCACTGTTCAAGCAGTAAAGCCTGCCGTTTTCACTGACTTTAAGACAACACATTGTGGTCTGAAGTCCGAAATATTCATTGTTTTCGTTTCCGTAATCAACAAGGTCACAGTGAATAACGCTTATTTCGTCTTTAAGCTCTGAAACTCCCATTTTGTTACATTCAGAAAGTCTTTTTGCAACAAAAAATGAAGCGATTTCACCACCGTTTTCACCACCGACTCCATCGCATACTCCTGCGATAAAAGGTGCGTCACAGCTGATACTTTCACTGCCGTTTATTATAATCTTTTCACCAACAACAAGAGTGTCCTCGTTGTTTTCACGGAAGTTTCCTGTTTCAGTGTGTGCGTATACATAATACTGCATAAATAAACATTTTTCTCCAATAAAATTTCAATCACCCTTTATTATACTACTTTACGCCTTTAAAGTCAACCAAACTATACCCTAAAAAATCCCTTTTATTTCTTGCTTTGAATGTTAAAATGTGCTATAATTAACACGAACGGGTGCTTCGCACCTGTGACGGTCTGTCGACCGTCGGTTTGCTAAATTGCAAACCCGTTCGTGTCTTAAATGGGAGGTGAATGCAGTGAGACTTGAAGATAAAATTACAGCTGTAACAGGCGTCGGCGAAAAACGTGCTGTTATGTATAATAAGCTTGGAATTTATACTGTTAAGGATTTGCTGTATCATTTTCCGAGAGGGTATGTTGACTATACAACACCTGTTTTGCTTTCGGATACAACGCCTGACGAGAATTGCGTTGTTAAGGTGAGGGTAGATAAAAAAATACGCCCTGCATATATACGAAAGGGAATGACAATTTATCGTGTTGTTGCAAGCGACGATAGTGGCGAAATTGTAATAACAATCTATAACAGCGAATACCTCTATAACTCCTTTGAAATAGGTAAGGAGTATGTTCTTTATGGTAAAATTACGGGTAACCTCTTAAAGCACGAAATCAATTCTCCGCTTGTTTTAAAAGCTGACGAGGAATGTAAAATTCAGCCTGTTTATCACCTTACAGAAGGCCTTTCGCAACAGATGCTGAGGGTAACTGTAAAAAGAGCACTTAAAGCCCTTGACAGCGAAATCTATGAGCCTATCCCTAAAAAATATCTTCTTGAGAATAACCTTTCTTCGCTGGTGTATTCTCTTTCAAATATCCATTTTCCGAAGGATATGAATGCACTTTCACTTGCAAAAAACAGACTTGTTTTTGATGAACTTCTTGTGCTTCAGCTGGGAATGAGCTTAATCAAGACAAATTCCCATAAGGCAACAGGCTGTGAAATGAAAAATATTCCAATAGACGAATTTTATAAAAGCCTGCCTTTTGAACTTACAAACGCACAGAAACGTTCAATAAATGAGTGCATTAAGGATATGTGCGACGTGTCTGCTATGAACAGACTTGTTCAGGGTGACGTAGGCTCAGGAAAAACTGCTGTTGCTGCTGCTTGTGGGTATTTTGCATACAAAAATGGATTTCAGACAGCACTTATGGCACCTACCGAAATCCTTGCTACACAGCATTATGAAACGCTTAAAAACTTCCTTGAACCACTCGGACTTAATGTCTGCCTGCTTACTGGTTCAATGACTTTAAAAACCAAAAATGAAATAAAACGTAAGCTTGCTGAGGGTGAATATCACGTCGCTGTTGGCACTCACGCACTTATTCAGTCAACTACTGAATTTAATAATCTCGGACTTGTAATCACAGACGAACAGCACCGTTTCGGTGTTGAACAAAGAGCACTTCTTTCAAATAAGGGGAATAACCCACACAGACTGGTTATGTCAGCTACACCAATTCCACGAACTCTTGCACTTATGATTTATGGCGACCTTGATATTTCTGTGATTGATGAACTTCCAAAGGGAAGAAAGCCTATCCAGACATACGCCGTTACAGGTAAACTCCGTGAAAGAGCATTTTCTTTTGTGAAAGAACAGCTTGACGAGGGAAGACAAGCGTATATCGTCTGCCCGATGATTGAAGAAACTGACCTTGATTTGAAATCCGTCCAGAAGTATGCTAAGGATATTTCCCAAAAGCAGTTCAAGGACTATAACGTGGGACTTCTTCACGGAAAAATGTCTGCCGATAAAAAGGAAAAGGTTATGGTTGATTTTAAGGAACATAAAATCGACCTGCTTGTGTGCACAACCGTTGTTGAAGTAGGCGTTGACGTGCCAAATTCAACAGTTATGCTCATTGAGAATGCCGATAGATTTGGTCTTTCACAGCTACACCAGTTAAGAGGTCGTGTAGGACGTGGGGAATATCAGTCACACTGTATTCTTGTGACGGATAATGTTACCGAGGAATCAAAGACCCGACTTAAAATCCTTTCAAAGACAAATGACGGCTTTAAAATTTCCGAAGAGGATTTAAAGCTTCGTGGACCTGGTGACTTTTTTGGTGAACGTCAGCACGGACTTCCAAGCCTTAAAATTGCTGATATGGCTGAAAATACCAAGGCACTCAGTATGGCGCAAAGCTGTGCTAAGGAAATCCTTAGTGGCGATTTCAACCTTTCAAAAACAGAAAACAGACAGTTAAAACAGCTTGTTGATGAGCTGTTTGATAAAAAAATCGACCTTAATTAGGAGGACTTTTATGGATAAGAATCTTGAAGCTATTGTAATGAAAAAGCTTGAAAAAACAGCTGAAAACCTTCGTAAAAACAATATGGACGCATACGTTTGTATGACTTCACAGGAGGCTGTAAAAATCGTTGAGAGCCTTCTTAACGAGGGTGAAACCATAACAAGTGGTGGCTCTATGAGCCTTGAAGAAAGTGGCGTTATGGCACTTATGAAAAGCGGGAAGTATAACTACCTTGACCGTTCACTTGCCAAAAACAGAGAAGAAACCGAAGAAATTTACAGAAAAGCGTATTTCTGTGACACATACCTTTGCTCATCAAATGCCGTAACTGAAAACGGCGAGCTTTATAATGTTGACGGAAATTCAAACAGAGTTTCTGCAATCTGCTATGGACCAAAATCGGTAATTATGGTTTGTGGAATGAACAAAATCGTTAGAAATATCGATGAGGCGATTGTAAGAGTAAAAACAACTGCTGCACCACCTAACTGCGTGCGTCTCAGCTGTCCGTCATATTGTAGCGAGGCAGGGCATTGTGTTTCACTTGATAAGGGTGGAGATATGGCGTCAGGCTGTAAGGGTGACGGAAGAATTTGCTGTAACTACGTTGTCAGCGCACAACAGCGTCACAAGGGAAGAATTAAAGTTATTCTCGTCGCGGAAAATCTGGGATATTAAGTAAAAAAAGGGTACTGAGATATTAACTCAGTACCCTTGATTTTTTAGTCAATGTCTGTTACAGTAATCTTTCTTAAAAGCTTGAATTCAATGCTTTCCATTTTAAGACCACTCTGTGCAAAGTGAAGTCTTACTGTTGTGTAACGTGAGAAAACAGGGGATTTTGCAGTAAATGAAACAGCCTTTCCGTTAGTTCCGTTCCATGTGTATGTTCCTGCGTTTGTACCCATCATAAAGAGAGTTACAGGAATCTGTGCAAGCTCACCTGCGTCACTGCTTGCTGTAAGGATAATTTCGTATTCGCCGAATTTCTTTACAGTAAGTGCAAAGCTGTAATCTGTTCCACGTTCAGTAGAAATGTGTGAAAGGTCAACCTTCAGCTCTTCGTCAATCTCAAAGAATTCCACAGGCTCGTCGCTGATAGCTTCCTCAGCTGGTCTGTTTGTAATTTCAACCTTTTCGTCACAGCCCATAATACGCTTCATAGCGTTTGTGTCAAGCAAAAATCTCAGAATGTTCTTAGCGTTTCTCTGAAGCTCTGCTCTTGTAAGTGTGCCATTTTCAAGACTTTCAATGGTGTTGTCGTTGTTGTTGTCACACTCAGCACAGCACATATAAACGTCGTTCTGCGCTCTTGCCATAGCAGCAAAATCTTCGTGATTTGGATTACCACCACGAACGTTTATGTTAGCCCACCAGTCGGTCATAACAAATCCGTCGTAGCCCCATTCGTTTCTTAAAATCTGTGTATTCTGGTCAAAGTTTCCTGCTGTCCATACACCGTTAAGTGAACAGTAGGTTGACATAATTGACTTTCCTTTGCCTTTCTTAACTGCAATTTCAAAGCCCTTGAGATAAATTTCTCTCAAAGCTCTTTCAGATACAACACTGTCAAGGAAGTGTCTGTTTGTTTCCTGATTGTTTCCACAGAAATGCTTTATTGTGCCTTCAACTCCCACGCTGTGAAGCCCCTTGAGTTCAGCAGTAGCCATCATTCCTGAAAGATAAGGGTCCTCGCTGAAATACTCAAAGTTTCTTCCGTTAAGCGGGTGACGGTGAATGTTCATTCCAGGCCCTAAAAGACAATCAACCTTGTTTGCTCTCATTTCAAGTCCCATAAGTACGAAAAGCTCAGTGATAAGCTCCTTGTTGAATGTTGAGGCAATCATTGTTCCATTAGGGAGGCTGAATGCCTTTGTTCCACAGTCAAGACGCATTCCCGAAGGTCCGTCAGAACAACAACCAGCCGGAATACCCATTTCTGCAAGCTCATCTGTAACTCCACCAAAAGCAGAAGCAGTACCTGCTGTTACTCTCGGACTTCCCATACCTTCGCCACGGATAATTGACGCAAGCATAACGTCAGAAAGCTGTGCTACAAATTCGTCAAGAGTAGCCTTACCGTTTTTAACGTCACAAAGCTTAATTCCCTTGTCGCCTGTAACTGAAATTTCAGCAGGGAGGTTGTCAATTCTTCTCTTTGCCTCGTCAATTTCAAGGAGAGGAACACTTTCCTTAGAAACCACATACCCCTCACCACTGACAGCAGGCTTTATTCTTTCAAAAGCTAAAACAGGTGCAATCGCCTGACTGCATTTTTCTGTAACAATAGTTTCTGACAACTCAACGCTGTATGAAAGTTCGTTGTTTCTTGCGTCCTTTCCAACGTAGAAATTGTATTTTCCAGCCTCTAAAACGTAGCAGGATTTGTTGCCTGTAACTCCACCGTCATCGTAGGAAGCAAAATCAGAAAGTCTGATTTTAATGCTTACAATTTCACTTTCGCCACATTCAAGCACCTTTGTCTTTTCAAATCCACAAAGAACTCTCAATGCCTTTCCAAGCTGTCCCTGTGGTGCTTCAAGATAAACCTGAACAACCTCTTTACCTGCGTATTTTCCACTGTTTGTAACCTTAACGTCAAATGAAACATATTCACCGTCGTATGATGTGCTTACAGTTTCAAGGTCAAATTCCGAATAGCTTAAACCAAATCCGAATGGGTATCTTACCTTGTCCTTAGCAAAAGTTTCAAAGTATCTGTATCCTACATAAATATCTTCACAGTAATAGTTTCTGTTTCTGTCACCAAAGCAACAATCAGAAGGGAAGTCGCTGATTTTCTTGGCGATAGTGTCAGGAAGTTTTCCACAAGGATTAACCTTGCCTACAAGCACCTTAGCTGTACCTGTGCCACCTGTCATACCACCCTGCCAAGCGTAGAGTATAGCGTCAGGGCGTACTTCCTCAAAGTATTCCATATCAATGATGTTGCCTACATTTAAAATAACAACAACCTTTTTGAAGTGGTTTCTTACTTTCAGAACCATATCCTTTTCGCCTTGTGAAAGGAGGTATGCGCCTTCAGTATATGTGTTGTCCTGTTCTTCGCCTGCTGTTCTTCCGATGATAACAAGAGCAGTTTCACACTTTTTTGAAACGCTCTTTACAAGCTCATCATCAAGTGGCATTTCCTTCTGTGACCAAGGCTCTTTGCCCCAGCCGGCACCCTTTTCAACAGGATTTTCTTCTTCCCATTTTTTATAGGCATCCATAATTTCGCTGTTAAGCTTTACGCCCTCGTCAACAAGCCCCTCAGGAATGTTTACAACCTTAGAAACATTTACCTGACCACCTGAGCCTGTACCACTTTTATAATAGTGAAACTGTATTCTGCCAAAAACTGCAACTTCATTTTTTACATCAAGTGGCAAAGCACAGTATTCATTTCTGAGCATAACAATACCTTCAGCGACAGTATTGACAGCTGTATCAATATATTTGTTCCAGTCAAGAATAACGCTCATAATTTTAAACCTCATTTCTTATGATTTATTTAATTTTATACTATTTTCTCCATTAAATCTATAACATTTCAAAAGAAAACTATAACAAAAGTATGATTTACAATTTCCTTAAAATAAAACTCCTCTGTATTCACAAAGGAGTTGATATTTTATTCAATAGGCTTGTCAGATTTTCCGTCGCTACCGATTATAAAACCGTCTACTGTGGTATTTTTAAGCATAACTCCGTCTTCACCAAAGTTATAATAAACTCCACCTATCAGCTGCCAGCCTGTAACAATTTTTCCCTCAGCATTTCCGTAGTAGGTTTTTTCGTCTTTTGTGACAAACTGATTTACTGCAAGAAATCCCTTAGTAGTAAAGAGATAATCAATCTTGTCAATGTTGTATTTTCCGGTAACAAGTAATCCGTTTACAAGGTATCTTTTTCCAAGTTCGTGGTCAAGCCAGCCTTCTCTTGCACGGCCTTTCGAGTCAAAGTAATGAGTTTTTCCGTCAATTTCAGCCTTTGTACCAACGATAGCTTTTCCGTCAGCACCAAAGTAATAAAGCCCGTCAGAGAGCTTAACCCACTGATTTGTAACATATCCCTTTTTGCTTACGAAATAATACAACGCACCGTCAATCTTGTTAAGACCGATAGCTTCAGCTCCCGTCTTGTAGAAGTAGCATTTCTTTCCGTCAATTTCATTCCAGCCGTTATCAAAAGCCATTCCGTTTTTGCCACCGAGATAGTAGTTTACATTTCTGTATTTCTGCCAACCTGTAATAAGTGAGCCGTCTGTTTTAAAGAGGTAATAGTGACCGTCAAGCTGTGTTAAAAGTGTGCACATCGCTCTTGTTTTTGGATTGAAATAATACTTTTTGCCACCGATTTCCTGCCAGCCAGTCAGGTTAACGCCGTTCTTGTCAAAGTAGTAGGTTTCCTCATTGATTTCAAAGAAGCCATTTTTTAAAAGCTGTCCGTCTTCATCAAAGTAATAGGTTTTTCCGTCAATTTCAGTAAAGCCTTCTGCTCTGAAAAAGTCGTCGTCAAAGTAATATTTTTCGCCGTCAATAGTCTGCCAGCCCTTTTGAGCAACACCGTTTTTGTCAAAATAACAGTAGCCGTTCATTATCTCGACAAAACCCTTTTCCATAGCACCACTAAGCCCTAAGTAATAGGTTTTTCCGTCAATGACCTGCCAGCCGGTCTGCATTTCATAGTATTCGTTGAAGTAATATCTCTTGTCTCCGATATTCTGCCAGCCCTTTAATGCGTGGCCGTCAAGCTTTTTGAAGTAGTATCTGTTTCCGTTGAATTCCTGCCAGCCACGGAGCATTTTACCCTCGCCGTCAAAACAGTATTCAAGACCGTCAATTCTCTGCCAGCCAAAAAGCATTTTGCCTGTTTTCTTTTTGATGTAGTAGGTTTCTCCGTCGATTTCCTGCCAACCTCTCAGCATTTTACCATCCTCAGGATTAAAGTAGTAATATGCATCTTCAATCCACTGCCAGCCATAAACAAGTGCGCCGTCGTTACCTAAATAGCTTTCCTTGGTTTCCTCGTCAGGATACCAGCCTCTCTGCATTATACCCTCGCTGTCAAAGAAATACTTCTTTCCGTCAATTTCATTCCAGCCAGTAAGATAAGTTCCGTCTTCTTTGAAATAATACTGAATATCACCGATTTTTGCCCAGCCTGTAACAAGCTCACCAGCTGAATTGTAAAATCTTGTAACTCCGTCAACAGTAATAAAACCACTGTCAGTAAATCCGTACTTGTTAAAATAAACCTTACTTCCGTTTATTTCAATTGTACCCGTGTAGAATTTTCCGGTATCAGAAGAAAGATTGTAATCAGTTCCGTCGATGTTTACAACACCCTTCTGCATAATTCCATCGTCAGCAAAATAATATGTGCTTCCTTTGTAATTCTGCCAGCCTGTAAGCATTGTGCCTTCCTTGTCAAAAAGGTAGGTTATTCCGTCAATGCTGTAAAGTCCAACGGCATTTTTTCCGTCTTTATCTGTAATATAATAGGTCTTTCCGTCTTTTTCGTGCCAGCCGGGTGAAAGATACCTCTTGTAGTAAAAATACCCGAAAAACAAAGCTCCGATAACTGCAATAGTAAACAAAGCAGTAAATATAAGTAAAAATACGGAAGACACTTTAATGCGTCTTTTACGTTTCATAAATCATAATCCTTTTTATAAGAATAAATACATAAATATAATAACATTTTTTTTGCTTCAAATCAAGAGAAAACTACAATTTTCACATAATTATCTTATTTGCCACATTCCGACAATTTTTTTACTATATCTGATTATAATAAAATGAAGTAAACCTTTACAAAATAAACAAGTTGTAAACATTAAAAAAATCAGTTGACAAAAGGAAATAAAAGGGTTATATTATGCTGGAAAACAAAAAATCTTCATTAAAAAAGACGGTGAAAATTATGATTTTAAAGCTCAATGACGACTGGAAAATGAAAAAGGCAGGGGACAGCGTAAGTTATGTTTGCGACCTGCCTTGCTCGGTGTATAAAACACTTACCGACAGCAATGTTCTTGAAAATCCATACTATCGTGATAACGAACTTCGTTCAACATCAATCTGCGAGGAGGATTATGTTTTCACAAAGGAATTTGAAGTTTCAAAGGAAATGCTTTTAAATGATTTTGTGAAAATCCATTTTTACGGACTTGATACCCTCTGCGAAATCTACATTAACGATAATCTTATAGCAACAACAAACAATATGCACTGCCAATGGGATTTTGACGTTAAGGAATACTTAAAGGCAGGCTTAAACCACCTTGAAATCATATGTAAATCACCAATTAACTATATAAATAAAATGCAGTCTGAACGTCGTATCTGGGGTGACAGACACGCAATGGACGGCTTCACACACCTTAGAAAACCACATTATATGTTTGGCTGGGACTGGGGCCCACAGCTTCCTGATATGGGGATATGGCGTGATGTTGAGCTTTATGGATACACCTACGGAAAGATTTCTGACCTGTACTATTCACAAAAACATTCTGATGGAATGGTTACCCTTGACTGTAAGGTGAATTTTGAAAACTATGGCTGTGATAATCTTTGTCTTGATGTGTTTTCACCTGACGGGGAAATGATAGCTTCCACAAAGGCGACAGCTGATAATGGTGAAGCTACACTTTCTGTTGAAATCACAAACCCACAGCTTTGGTGGGCTAACGGATACGGAAAACAGCCACTTTATAAAGCACAGGTAAGACTTGTCCGTGACGGGGAAACTATTGACGTAAAGGATACAAATATAGGACTTCGTACCCTTACAATCAGTCAGGAGGCTGACCAGTGGGGAAATGAATTCTGTTTTATTTTAAACGGCAAAAAGATTTTTGCAATGGGTGCAAACTACATTCCTGAAGACCAGATTATAACAAGAAGTACAAAGGAAAAAACCGAAAAACTTCTTGAAAACTGCGTTAAGGCAAATTATAACTTCATAAGAGTGTGGGGTGGGGGACACTATCCGTCTGATGAATTTTATGATTACTGCGATAAAGCAGGTCTTATCGTATGGCAGGATTTTATGTTTGCCTGCGCTGCATACCTTCTTACAGATGAATTTGAAAAGGCAGTAAGAAAAGAATTTAACGATAATATCATTCGTCTTAGAAACCATCCTTCACTTGGCTTGTGGTGTGGTAATAACGAAATCGAATCAGCATGGGTAGGCTGGGGACTTCCTGAAGATAACGAGGCTAAGGCTGACTACCTTATTCTTTTTGAAAAAATCATTCCTGAAATTCTTTCACAGCTTGACCCGAATACATTCTACTGGCCGTCATCACCTTCGTCAGGTGGTGGATTTGATAATCCGTCTTCAAATCACGCAGGGGATATGCACTACTGGGATGTGTGGCATAACTTCAAGCCGATTGAGGATTTCAGAAAGTATCATTATCGTTTCTGCTCGGAATATGGCTTTGAATCACTTCCGTCAATCAAGACAGTAAAGACCTTTGCTGATGAAACAAAGGGCGACTATAACCTTACTTCACCAGTAATGGATAACCACCAGAAGTGCGATTTCGGAAATGAAAAGA
>JAFTNX010000007.1 GCA_017451665.1 Oscillospiraceae bacterium
CTTTTAAGTCCTTCAACAGAAAGCTCGGTGTCTGTAAGGTTTGTTTTATATTCATAATAATTTTTTGCATCAGCGTCATAGATACACACATCATATCCGTCAGCGCCTTCGCTTTTACTCCAGCTTAGCTTATATCCTGTTGTTGTTCTGTCAGACACCTTAACGTCAGCAGGTGCAACACAGTCTGTATGAACTTCAAGAGAAACAAGGTCACCCTTTGATTTATATTCTCCCGAAAGAACGTAGGAACAAACAGCAACTTTATATTTGCTTGCAGGTGAAAGGTCTTTAAGCTGTGCTACATTCTTGTTTGTAGAAGTAACATAGGTATATTCTGATTTTTCATCATCGTAAATATAAACATCATATCCGTCAGCGTTTGACACCTCTTCCCACTGAACATAAACAGAATTTATATCACGCTGTAAAACCTCAGGGGAATTAACATTCTCAGGCTGTGTAGCAGCTGTAATTTCGCATTCCTTTTTATTTTTTCCTTCTGTTTTAACCTTGATGTTATACTTTTTGCCTGACTCAAGCTCGCCCACAGCAGCATAACAATCGGTAGTTTCTTTATAAAGAGTATAGTCGTTTTTTGTTTCATCAAAAATATAGATATTATAGCTGTCTACATCCTTAATAGGCTTCCACGCAAGAGAAACAAAGTTCTTTCCCTCTGCGTCCTGATAAACTTCAAGAGGAGCTGATGTTTTTGTAGTTGTATTTTTTTCATCTGATGTCTGATTACAAGCTGACATACAGATACAGCTTATTAAAATAAGTGCTGAAAAAAGCAGTATAAGCTTATTCTTCATTACAAAAACTCTCTCCTTTCTAAAAGTTTAGTCAAATAATTTTACCACATATTGATTAAAAAAGCAATATGTGATATGATATTTATGAAAATTTGTGAAAAAGTTATTTTTCTTTGCAACAAAACGGATTGTTTTTTGCACTAATTATATGAAGGGTATTTTAAAAGGCGGTGGTTTATGCTATGGAACTGAATGAACTTGTTATGCAGGCTAAAAAAGGCTCAGCAGAGGCTTTTGGCAGACTTTACTCTTTTTATTACAAAGAGATGTATTACTATGCCCTATCGAGGGTGAGAAACGAAAACGACGCCTGTGACATTGTAAGTGAGGCTGTGCTTGACGCTTTTTCTTCCATAAAAAAGCTAAAAAAAGCCGAAAACTTCAAAAGCTGGATTTTTACAATTCTCACAAGAAAAATCACAAAAAAATACTCTGAAAAGCAAGTTGATACCCTGAGCATTGACGACTCGGAAAGTGAGTTTAATGAAATACCCTTTAATCAGGACATAACAAAAATTGAAGCCGAAGAAATACTTGATACCCTATCAGAAAAAGAGCGTGAAATATTTAGTCTGTGTTATGCTTGTGGCTTTACCTCAGAGGAGATTTCAAGAATCACAGGCACAAACCCAAGCACCGTGAGAAGTCATCTTCTCAGAGCAAAAAACAAACTTAAAAAGCTATACAGCGACAGTAGAATTTAATGAAAGGTAGGTTTTTATGAGCGATTTCAAAAAGAAAATGGAAGAAAAATATCCAGTACCTGAAAGACTTTCGCCTGAAAACATTGTAAATCTTATAGAAGAAAAGAAAGCATCAGACAAAAGAAAGAAAATCGGACTTATAACAGGTATCACATCAGTTGCAGCCTGCTGTGCGATTGTTGGGGCTGTGGCACTCAGTAATCCTTCTATTGACAAAGAAAACGACAAGAGTTACATCAGCGATTTTGATGCATCTGAAAAGGTTGACGGAGTTATTAATCTCGGAAATTCACAGTATCATATGAGTTACAAGGACATTTATGAAATCCTTAATGATATGTATGAAGAACGTCAGGAAAGATATGACTATTATTATGGTGATGTAGCTGGTGATATGTGGGTAGAAAAAGGTGATGCCGTAGTTGAAGATACCATGACAAACGAAAGCGTACAGGAAGAAACTGCACCACCACAAGGCGAATCAGACAACAAGGATTTTTACGAAACCTATCAGCAGGTTGAGGGTGTAGCTGAAGCTGACGTAATCAAAACTGACGGGAAATTCATCTATTATTTAAGTGGAAACTACATTTATGTTATCGACCTGAACGGTGAAGTTTTAAACAAAACAAGCGTTTCAAATACAAAATGTGAATATCTCCAGGCTGAAATGTTTTTAGTTGAAAACAAGCTTGTTTATATGTACAGCAGAGATTATGGCGACAGCTGTTCAGTTGACACATACGAAATAAGCGAGGGTGGAAAACTGACACTTGGTGGTAGCTTCACACAGGAAGGTCAGTACATCACAAGCCGTCTTATCGGTGACAAGCTTTATATGGTTTCATACAAGAATATGTATGATTTCAAGGACGCTGTTGTTGATAAACCTGTAACTTATATTCCTACCTATGAAATCAACGACAAGGCTGAAACAGTCAAGGCTGAAAATGTTGTAATCAACAACGCCTCTGAATTTTACGGATACGCCGTAATCAGTCAGGTTGACATAAACTCCATTGACGACACTATAGTAAAAACAACCTTCACAAACTCCCCTACCGTTTACTGTAATAAGGATAATATCTATCTTATTTCAAACTTCAACAAGTATGAAAGAATCAAGGAAAAGGATTTTTCTTACTATATGGCAACATTACACTGTTATGTAACAAGATTTTCAGTTAAGAATAATCTTGCACTGACAGGCAGAACAATCATTGACGGATTTGTAAAAGACCAGTTCTTTGCTGATGAATACGACGGATATTTCAGAATTGCAGTACGCAGAGAAGCTGACAATGCGCTTTATGTCTTTGACAAGAATTTCAAGCTTTGTTCATGCGTAGGAGATATGGGCAAGGGCGAACAGATTAAGTCTGTAAGCTTTGAAGGCGACAAGGCATACATCGTAACATTCAGACAGACAGACCCACTTTACACCATTGACCTTTCAAACCCAGAAAAGCCTGTTATTTTAGATGAGCTAAAAATCAGCGGTTTTTCAACTCATTTGAGAA
>JAFTNX010000110.1 GCA_017451665.1 Oscillospiraceae bacterium
TGAAGACACAATCCCGATATGTCTTCCCACAGTAAGATGCTGATTTCTGAAACTGTCAAAGCGATTATTTTTACCCTTTTCACCATAGCACAAAACTCCGTTTTTGCCGTTAAAACTCTCAATGGGCGACGTGATTTTTCCACCGAGTGATAAGAGATATTCGTAAATATTAACGTCGGCTCTGACGTAAAAAGGATTTTTTATAAGGCGTATGAGCGTTGTGGCAGTCCAGCTACAACCTTTTTTTGTGGGAATTTTTTTGCTGTTAAGATAGCGACATATTGATGTGGGGCTTTCGCTTTTTTCGCATATTCTTTTGTAGATTTCTTTTACAATTTCACTTTCGCTATTTTCAATTTCATAGCCCGAGGTTTTCTTTCCTTCAATATAAATCTCACATTTTTTATAACCAAAAGGTGGATAACCACCCAGATAAAAGCCTTTTTCTCCTCGTGCGTAATAGTTGTCACGGACTCGCATTTTTATGTTTTTTCGCTCCATTTCAGCAAACATAATGAGAAGCTTCATAATTAAAACGCCCATTTCACTTTTGCTTGAAAAGCTTTCGGTACAGGAAACAAGCTCCGTTCCGGTTTCTTCAAGAAGTGAAAGAAGTAGCACAAAATCAAGCAGGGAACGGCTTATTCTGTCAAGCTTGTAGGTGATTATTTTCTTGATTTTTCCATCTTTACATAGGGAAATCATCTTTTGAAACTGTGGCCTCTGTGTGTTTGCACCTGTATATCCTTTGTCGTAAAATTCCATAAAGTCTTCATCATCATTAAGCTGACGCTTGCAGAAGTCAAGCTGGGTTTCAATGCTTATTGAGTCAACTCTGTCAGCAGACTGTCGTGCATAAATTGCTGTAATGTTTTTCCCCCCTCATTGACAAATTTACAAAATGATTATATAATTAAATTGGAACAATAAAACGAAAAGGGTGTTTTTATGCCATATAAAGAAGAACCGACCCTTCAGGAGCTTATCGCAGGCAGTATAGATAAAAAGAAAAATGCCAAGGTAACTGTAAGAAAGGTGTCGAAAAAAGAACATACCAAAAGCTTTAAAATAGAAAATAAAGGGGAAATCGGCGAGGAATTTATCGACAGAAGTCAGTTCCGTAACGCACAGCCTCAAAAGGAAATTCCAAAGAAGCCTTATAATGCTGAGGAAAGCCTTGACCCTGAATTTTTAAAAAGCTTGAAAGAAAACTTTGGTAACAACGACGGATACAAAAAGAAAAAACCTAAAAAACAGGAATTCAAATTACAGATTATTGATGATGAGTATGATGAAATTCCTGATGAACCTGTTAAAAATCAGGCTACATTAAAGAAGGTTACGTCAGCAGGAATGAAAGGCTCTGCAGTGGGAGTTGCCGTAAGTGAAAGAACAAAAGGAAACCTTGAAATGAAAAAATATGATGAATATGACGAAATCATAGATGACGATTATGACTATGATGACGAGGATTTTGACGAGGAATACGAAGAAGTCCCGAAAAAGAAGAAAAAGAAAAGACATATTCTTAGAAATCTTTTTATATTTTTGCTTTTGATTGTGATTGCTCTGGGAGTAATCGTGTTTCTTGCAATCAACAAATACGCAGGACTTTTTAACTATGCCCAGAGCGAAAGCCGTCTTGACATTCAGAATGTTGTAAGCGACAGCGACGTTTTTAACATTCTCCTTATCGGTACTGATTCAAGAACTGACGGCAGAAACGGGCTTTCTGACTCTATGATTCTGCTGTCTGTAAATAAAGAGTCAAAGGAAATTGTGTTTACTTCTTTTATGCGTGACTGTAATGTTCAGATTCCTGGCGTGAATGAAGAAACATGGCACAAGCTCAACTGGGCACATTCTAAGGGTGGGCCTGAGCTTTTAATGGATACGCTGGAATTTAATTTCGGCGTGGAAATTGATAACTACGCTAAGGTGAATTTTTTGTCCTTTGCAAAAATAATCGACGCTGTGGGTGGACTTGAAATTGAAATTACCGACGCTGAGGCTAAGGCAATGATTGACCCTATGGCTGAACAGAACAAGCTTCTCGGAAACGAAAAAGGTACTGATTATTTATATGAAGGCGGAGTTTATCATATGAATGGAAATCAGGCACTTGCGTATTCAAGAATAAGAAAAAATGTTGGTGACGATTTTAAGAGAACTGACCGACAGAGAGAAGTGCTTTCCCTTATTGCAGAAAAGGTCAGGGGACTCAGCATAAAGGAAATCGACAACCTTTGTGAAACTATCATTCCTGAAATCACAACAAATATGGATAAAAAGGAAATGATGAAAATGATGATTTCAAGTCCGTTTTATCTTAAATACGAAAAGGTAAGTCAGAGAGTGCCTTATGGCGACAACGGTGAAAGCTGGAAGTATGGCTCAACTGCTGACGGCTCTGTTTTGGAAATCGACTTTGACCTTAACAAACAAAAGCTTCTTGAAACTATCTATAAAAAATAGTTTTGCGAATTTTCCTTTAACGGGAGAGACAATGCCCAGACTACTTTAATTCCAAGCTCTTTGGCAGACTCAAAATCAACTCCTCCGGGACGTGAGGCAAGGTCAATTATAAGAACGTTTTTGTTTACTTTTTCAAGTACCTTGTGGGTGATTATCATTGAAGGTACTGTGTTAATAATCAAATCATACGCTTCGGGAGTGTCCAACGCTTCCGAAGTTTTTTTGGCGTTAATTCCAAGTGCTTTGCATAACGCAAGGTCGTTTTGCTTTCGGGCAGTTGCAGTTACATCAGCTCCCACCGACGCAAAAAGGTCGGCTGTGATTTTGCCAACTCTGCCGTAGCCCACAATGAGAGTTTTTAAATCTCTTATTGTCACAGAAAGCTCTTCCATTGCAATCTGTAACGCCCCCTCGGCAGTAGGAATGCAATTTTTGATTACGAGCTCGTCACGGCTCATATATTCAAAAACTTCAAATCCTCGTGAAGTAAAAATGTCCTTTGCATGCTCTGAAAAACTTCCACCAAAAACAATACCCCCCTCTTTAAGGGCATAACACAGCTTTGAAAGTGGAATTACTTCTTGGGAAAAAGGTGCGTTTAAATTTTCATTGTCGGTTGAAACTATCATTGGCAGAATAAGTATGTCAAAGCCTCTTAACAGCTCCGGTGAAAGGAATTTTTCGCCGAGAGCGTATTTTTTTACAATAAAATGCTCTGAAAGGTATTCCGAGAGAAAGACCTGCCTTAAATCTCCCCCTGCAACAAGAATTTTAGTTTTTCTATTCATAAGGCATAACCTCCGTATTTATCATATTTCAATATATGAAATGAAAGAAAGTTGTGCCACATAGAAATAGCAAATAAAAAAGCGTACAGATTTTTCTGTACGCTTGAAATGTTAATTTTCAATTATAAAATCAAGTTTTCCACTGCTGACATTTGCATTTGTGAGAGTTACAGTAACCTTGTCGCCTATGCGATAAGTCACGCCTGTGTTCATATTTTTAAGACTTGCGAAACCGTCAAAATAATATTCTCCGTCACCCAAATCCTCAACTCTTACAAGCCCTTCGCAGGTGTTCGGAAGCTCAACAAAAAATCCGAAGTCTGTTACCGAAGAAATAACACCCTCAAAGCTCTCGCCGATGTATTTCTTCATAAACTCTGCCTTATAGCAGTCCTCACATTCTCTCTCAACCTGCATAGCCACAAGCTCGGTATTTGTTGACTGGTCTGCTGATGCGTAGGCGAATTTGTTATACTTCTTCATACATTCAGCCGATGAGCCACTGCTTAAAAATTCACCCATAATTCTGTGAATTGTAAGGTCAGGATAACGTCTTATCGGTGAAGTAAAGTGTGCGTAATCCTCAAGCACAAGCCCGAAATGTCCCAAAGGCTCAACGCTGTATTTTGCCTTAGCCATTGAGCGAAGAACAAGCTTGTTTACAACAGCCTGCTTTTCGGTGTCGTGGGTTTTTACTAAAATCTCGCTTAAAATTTTTGGTGAAAGTCGTCCGTTTATCGCAAAAGGAATATTCATAAGAGCAAGCCCCTCAACAAGTGTTGATGCCTTGTCCTCAGGTGGGTCCTCGTGGACTCTGTAAACAAACGGCAGATTGTTTTCCACACCAAAGCGTGCAGCAGACATATTCGCCATAAGCATAAAGTCCTCAATCATTTCTTCGCTTCTGCCACGTTTTCTTAAAACAACCCCTACGCAATCGTCCTTTTCGTCAATCAAAAGACACCCTTCGGCAGTTTCAATCTGTGGCGCACCACGCTCAATTCTGTTTTTGTAAAGCTTGTCAGCAAGCTCAACCATCAAAGGAATGATGTCCCACACCTCTGCGTATTTTTCTTTGATTTCGTCAGAATATTCACCTGAGATAATGCTGTTTATTTCGCTGTAAACACCCTTGACTCTTGAACGGATAACCGTCTTTTTGAATTCATAGGAAACAAGCTGGCCGTTGTTGTCAATGTCCATAAGACAAGAAAAAGCAAGTCTGTCCTCCTGTGGATTTAAAGAACATATTCCGTTTGAAAGCTCTTTCGGGAGCATAGGTATAACCCTGTTTGCATAATAAACGCTTGTGCCTCGTCTGAAAGCCTCGTTGTCAAGATTTGATTTTGAAGTAACATAATGTGAAACGTCAGCGATATGCACACCAAGTTTGTAGCCGTTTTCTGTTTTTGAAAATGAAATAGCGTCGTCAATGTCCTTTGTGTCAGCACCGTCAATGGTGAAGATTATTTCATCTCTCAAATCTGTACGGTTTTTAGCTTCGTATTTTATTGTGTTATAGTCAGAAACTGCCTTTGCCTCAGCGATTACCTCGTCTGGAAAAAGTGGAGTAATTCCGTTAATCTCCAAAACAGAAAGTGCACAAACGCTTGCTTTTTGTGAGCTGCCCAGCGTAGAAACAAGCTGACAACGGTGTTCGCTGTGACGGATACCTCTGCTTGTTATTTCTGCAATAACCTTGTCACCCTCTGAAAATTCAAGCCCAAGTGGGTTTTTAAAATCGATAGGAGTTTTCATCATTGAGTCAGGAAGAATTTTGTATTTTCCGTATTCGCTGACGATTACCCCCGTAAACTGAGAAAAATTCTCCGAAACAATTTCCATAACCTCGCCTTCAGGGCTTTCGCCACGTCCTTTAAAGGTACGGATAAGCACAATGTCCTTAGGCATAGCACCCTTTAAGAATTTTCCTGAAACGAAGTATTCCTCGCCTGATTTAACGTCTTTTACAAAGCCGAAAGTCTTGTTAAGTCTTACAACCTCGCATTTAATGTACTTTGATTTGTCAGGAATAATAAAGCCACGCTGAGTTTCTAAAATTTTTCCGTCAGCCTTGAGCTTTTCAACAGTAGCAGTAAATCTGTCAAAATCAAAGTTTTTCCCTCTCATTTCCCTTAAAAGCTTTTTAAAAGTGAGTGGGCCGTTTGAACGCATAATTTTTGTCAAAATCAGCTTTTCTGTATCGTTTTTAGTTTTGTTTTTACCTTTTTTCAAGTTCATAAGCTATATACTCTCCCACCATTTCAAAGCCAAGCTTCATAGCCATTTTTGCAGACTGTATATGTGCTGCGTCCCAGTGAGCTTTTTTGCCACGCTGTTGACACAAAAGCATATACTTTGCTGCTGCTATGGAAGCAAGACCTTTTCCACGGTATTCTTTTTTTGTTTCAATCTGCACCTCAACGCCACCTGAATAATACGAGTAGGCTGTACAGCCACAGATAATTTCCTTTTTGTCGTGAATGATAATTCCAAAGGATTTTTCACAAAAATCCTCTTTGTTTTTATAACAACCCCTCATATTATGCTCCCAACCGTCAGGGTTATAGCTCAGATAATCCTCACCGTTCATAATTCGCATTTCAAGTTCAGGGAAGTCCTCAATTTTTTGGCATACCTTTTCAAGAGCCTTGGTATCAAAACTCTCAGGTGCTTTGAGTTTAAAACGGCTTGTTTTGGAAAACTGCGTATTTTCGGGCAAAAAGTCAAGCCATTCATTAGTATTTGCAATAAGCACAGGCTTATTACACTTTGAAAAAAGCACGTTGTCAAGGTTTTCAACTTTACGAGGTTTTCCACTCAAAAAGCAAAAATCTTTATAAATTCCAAGTGCGATTTCAGGATTTTTTTCATCATCAACCCAAAGCTCGCCTGTTATATTTTCAAAAATCGAAAAAATCACTGAGTCGTTAAATCCCACAAGCATATCGTATGCCTTATCGCAATATGGGTAATCCGCTTTAATAAGTTTCATAGTAATCTCCTTTAAAATTCGCATAAAAAAAGCCTTGTCTGAGGCAAGGCTTTTTGGTTCTTTATGCAGCTGTAAGAATGTTTGTAACAAGTGTAGCAACGAAAAGTACAAATGCAGCTACCTTTGTAAGTCTGTTAAGCTTAGCTTCTCTTGTTCTTCCACTGTTTCTTCCAAAGAAAGAGTCGTTTGAACCTCCACCGATTGCTGATGTAAGTCCACCCTGGTCCTTAGAATCCTGAGCGAGAACGATAAGAATGATTATAAGACTTGCAATAATAAGCAAAACACCACAGATAATTCCGATTGGTCCCATAGTAACCTCCTGTAAAAATAATATATAAATAGTCTATTTTCAAAATACTATAACAGTATAACACATTTTAAAACAAATTGCAAGGGGATTTTCAGAATTTTTTATTTGTTTATAAGAAAACGTTACATATATTATTGAGAAATACAAAATTTACAAACAGTATAAACATAGGGTAGGGAATTATTGTATAATTCAATTAACCAAAATTTATAGCGAGGTATTTTTATGAAGAAAAGATTTCTTGCATTTTTAACTGTGCTTGCTATGGCAGTTACAATGACTGCTTGTGGCAAGGACGACGGTAAAAAAGAAACAGCTGGCACAACTGCTACAACCCAGTCCGACGGAAAAGACGAAAAGGGTGAAGTTAAAGGTGGCTTTGCTGTAAACGGCACAAAGCTTCTTGACGCAAACGGAAACGAGTTTGTTTTCAGAGGTGTAAACCACGCACACACATGGTTTAAGGACCAGATGGATACTGCCCTTGAGGCTATTGCTAAAACAGGTTCAAACTCTGTAAGAATTGTTCTTTCTGACGGTTATCAGTGGCAGAAGGACGACGCTGAATCTGTAAGGAAGATTGTTGACAAGTGCAAAGAGCTTAAAATGATTGCTATTTTAGAAGTTCACGACGGAACAGGTAACAACAGCACCGACGCACTTGAATCAGCTTGCAACTACTGGATTGAAATCAAGGATGTTCTTATCGGAAACGAGGCTTATGTTATTTTAAACATTGCTAACGAATGGACAGGCGACTGGAACAGCAGACTGTGGCGTGATGGTTATGTGTCTGTAATTCCAAAGCTCCGTGACGCAGGTATCAAGAACACAATTCTTGTTGACGCAGGTGGCTGGGGACAGTACGGACAGAGTATTTCTGACTACGGTGTGGAAGTATTCAACAGCGACGTGCTTAAAAACACAATGTTTGCAGTTCATATGTACGGTACAGCAGGTAAAAACGAAAGCACAATCAAGAAAAATCTTGAGGGCGCTACAAAGCAGAATTTGTGTATCTGTGTAGGCGAATTTGGCTACAACCACAGCGACGGCGACGTTGATGAGGCGTATATTCTCCAGTACTGCCAAGAAAACAGTATCGGTTATCTTGCATGGAGCTGGAAGGGCAACGGTGGTGGAGTTGAATACCTTGATATGGCTCACGAATGGGACGGCTCGTGGCTGTCAGCAGACTGGGGCGAAGTTGTTGTAAACGGTAAAAACGGTATCAGGGAAACTTCAAAAATCTGCTCTGTATTTGAATAAATAAAACTGACCTTGCCGAATTAAGGTGAATAGTCATACAGGAGATTTTGTACGTTCTATTGAGGAAAACCCTTTTGAAAAAGGGTTGTTCCTCAAACTCCTTTCCTAAAACTTTAGTATTTAATTTGAGCCTGATAGGATTTAACCTATCAGGCTCAAATCAGTATTAAAGTCTTTGGAAGGGGGCTCGGGGGAGAACCTTTCTTCAGAAAGGTTTCCACCGATAAATACATATAAATCCTCTATATAGCTATCCACCTTTAAACCGGCAAGGTTTTTTATTTGGGCAGAATTTATGATTTTTTCTTTTGTTTTTGTTAGCTTTTGGATGTTTCTCCATAAGTTGTAAATAAAGTTTGTAAAAAGTGAAATTCGCTTGACAATTGTTATGTAAAGTGGTATATTTGTATTTGTGATAAATACACTTGTACTTTGGAGGTGGACTTGACAGCATGAACGACACCAGACTTGTAGTGGTTAGCTCAGAGGTTTTACCTGATATTATCTTAAAAGTTTTGCAGGCAAAAAGGCTTGAGGCTATCGGCGAGGCAAAATCTTCAACAGAGGCTTGTAAAATGGTAGGCATTTCAAGAAGTGCATATTATAAATACAAGGAGCAGGTTTTTGCTTATGAGGAAAAGTTAAATCAGAAGATTGTTTCCTTTTATCTTGTTCTGCGTGACGAAAAGGGTGTTTTGTCGTCTATTCTCACAAGGCTTTATGAGCTTAATACAAACGTGCTGACAGTTAATCAGAATATTCCTGTTGATGATGTTGCAACAGTAACGATTTCTGTAAGATTTGACGGTGCAAATGCTGAGGCTAATCTTGTAAAGGCTGAACTCAGAAAGCTTTACGGTGTAGTTGATGTGAAAATTATTTCAGGTGAATAACCTGTTTTTGGAGGAAATATAAAAATGGCAGCTATCGCAATTATCGGACACGGAGTCGTAGGCTCAGGAACAGTTGAGCTTTTTGAAAAAAATAAGGCTTCTATTGAAAAGAAAATCGGCAGAAAGGTTGAAATCAAGAGAATTCTTGACATCAGAGATTTTTCTGACAGCCCATACGCTGAAAAATTCACAAAGAATTTTGATGACATTTTAAACGACAGCGAAATTGAAGTTGTCGCTGAAGTTGTTGGTGGAAAAACTTTTGCTTATGAATACACAAAGAAGCTTCTTTTAAAAGGAAAGAGCGTTGTTACTTCAAATAAGGAGCTTGTAGCTACACACGGCGCTGAACTTCTTGCTATCGCTAAGGAAAAGGGCGTAAACTACCTTTTTGAAGCAAGCGTAGGTGGTGGTATTCCGATTATCAGACCACTTAACAAGTGCCTTGCAGGTAACAGTATTCTTAAAATTTCTGGTATTCTTAACGGTACTACAAACTTCATTTTAACAAAAATGATTAGAGAACAGATGGATTTTGACACTGCACTTAAAATGGCGCAGGAGCTTGGCTATGCTGAGGCAGACCCTACTGCTGACGTTGAAGGACTTGACGCACAGAGAAAAATCTGTATTCTCGGAAGCCTTGCTTATGGCAAGCACATCTATCCTGAAAATGTTCACTGTGAAGGTATTACAAAGATTAAGCCTGAGGACGTTCTGTATGCTGAAAATGCTGGCTATGGAATCAAGCTTATCGGTAGCGTAAAGCAGGTCGGCGACAAGGTTTCAGCTATTGTATGCCCAAGACTTATTTCAAAGACAAATCTTCTTGCGTCAGTTGATGATGTTTATAACGGAATTTCTGTTGAGGGTGACGGTGTAGGTGATACACTCTTCTACGGTAGAGGTGCAGGAAAGCTCCCTACTGCATCAGCAGTTGTGGGCGACCTTATCGATGCTTTGAAGCACAATGAAAGAGCAGTTACAATCGGCTGGGACGACAACGATGATAACAGCTATGTTGTACCATACGAAAGCGTTGAGGTTTCTGTTTATGTAAGAGCTAAGGCAGAGGATGCTGACAGCCTTAAGAGTAAGCTTTCTGAAACTTTTGGCAAGCTGATTTTCATTGAGAGAAATGGCAGACCTTCTGACGAAATCGCATTTATCACTCCTTTGCTTGTTGAAAAGGAAATCAACGATAAGCTTAACGCACTTTCAGATACAATGAGAGTTGAAAGCAAAATCAGACTTCTTTAATGAAAAAGCCACCGAGAAATCGGTGGCTTGATTTTAATTGAAAAGAGGAAATTCTATGATTAAAATACAAATTCCCGCTACAAGTGCTAACCTTGGCGCAGGCTTTGACGCTCTGGGGCTTGCACTCAGCTTTTATAACTATGCCGAAATGGAAGAAAACGACAGGATAGATATTTCTTCAACAGACGGACTTGACGTGCCATGCGACGAAAACAACCTTATCTATAAATCGGTTAAGGATTTGTATGACGTCTGTGGAAAAACATTAAAGGGACTTACTTTAAAACAGACAAGCAACATTCCTATGACAAGGGGACTCGGCTCAAGCTCTGCATGTATTATAGCGGGTCTTGTGGGGGCAAACACTATGCTTGGAAACCCACTTACAAAGGACGATTTGGTTGACCTTGCAGCACAGATTGAAGGTCACCCTGACAACACAGCCCCTGCACTTTTAGGTGGAATTGTTACTGCTGTTTTTGACGGAAAGAAAGTCCACTGGGTTAAGCAGGAGGTTTATACAAAGCTTAAATTTGTAGCACTTATTCCTGACTTTGAACTTAAAACCGAAAAAGCAAGAGCCTGCCTGCCAAAGGAAATCTCACACAAGGACGCTGTTTATAATCTTTCAAGAGCAGCTTTGTTTTCTGCATCTCTCCTTACAGGCAAGTTTGAGAATTTAAGAACAGCTGTCCACGACAGACTTCACCAGCCTTACAGAATGGAGCTTATCCCGAATTGCAGAGAGGTTTTTGACATAGCCTATAATCACGGTGCGTATGGCGTTTATATCAGTGGCGCAGGCCCGACAGTTATGGCGATTGTTGATGAGGAAAACACCTATTTTGGTGGAAAAACCAAGTTTTCTCTTGATAATGCAGGGCTTACAGGCTGGCAAGTAAAAGAACTTTACATCGACAATATCGGCACACAGCTCATATAAGCAAAAATAAGAAAACCCCCGATTTTTCGGGGGTTTTTAGCTTGTGGGTATTTTATAAACAAAGGTGTTATTCCTCTGAATATTCAATTTCGGAAATCTCAATTGCTTTTTCAGGTGGGATATTTTCAAAAATCACAGATTTACAGAATTTAAGCGCCTCTGTGAGAGTTTCCTCATTTTTGGCAGTCCAGCCAAGCAAAGGACAACCATTTGAAAATGCGTCCATCATAGCTTCCATAGTGATACTTCTCAAATCGTATGCGATAAAATCAGGTTGAGCTATGGTGTTGTGGACAATTCCAAATGAGGTGATGTATTTTTTAACGTATTTAAGATTGAATTTCTTTTTGTGGCGTGAAAGGAGCATACCTCTTGTGATTTCAGGGGCGTTTTTCTTGAACCAGCCCATTCTTAAAGGGTTAAATGACATAACGCACCATTCACCCTTGTAGTTTTTCATAAGTGAATAAAGTCGCTTTTCTAAAACTCCCACAGGTAAGCCTTCCTTTAGCTCAATAACAAGTGGGACTTTTCCTGCAACTTCCTTTAAAACGTCAGAAAGAAGTGGAATTTTATCTTCGCTGTCCTTTAAATTAAAAGCTGTCAGCTGTTCATAGGTGAAATCCTCAATTTCAGCCTCAACACCTGTCATTCTCTTTAAGCTGTTGTCGTGAAAAACCACCAGCTTGCAGTCCTTTGTAAGATGTATGTCAAGCTCGATTGCAAGTCCGTGAAAAACAGCGTTTTTAAATGCAGACATTGAGTTTTCCGGAAAAGCATCGTTGTGAAGTCCTCTGTGAGCAATAAGTGCAGGGAAGTCCATAAAACCATTCCTTTCAAAAGTTTTTTCCTAATTGAAGTATAACATTTTTAGTTTACTATTTCAAGGCGGAATTTTGTGAACGTTTTTTATAAATTTAACATAAAATTTATATATTCTGTCACAGATTAAACATAATAATCATATATAATTGACTTGTTGTGTAATTTCAGGAACTATGAAAATTAAGGAGGAATTCCCCTGATGAATAAGATTAAAAGAGTTTTGGCATCTGTATGTGCAGTTGTACTTACTGTTTCAATGCTTACTGCCTGTGGTGGTAAGGACGACAAAAAGGAAACAAAGCTTACTACTTCAATGATTACAGGAACAACAACTGCTGCTAAGGAACAGATTGATTTTGATAAGCTTGTTATCCCTGAAAAGAAGCTTGTTATTGACGGAAAAGAGGTTGACACAACAGACCTTATCGTTATGACAATCAATGACAAGTATCAGATTTCTTTTGACGAATACAGATTTTTCTATCAGAGCGCACTTTATGAAACAGGCGTTGATTTTTCACAGATTAAGGAAGATAAGCTTGATGAATCATATAAGCTTGTAAAGGATTATGTTGAAGACGTAATCAAGGATTTTTATGCTAACTTTATCATTGCTGAAAATAACGGAATTGAAATCACTTCAAAAATTGAAGACGAAATCGAGGTTACTTATCAGCAGTATATTGAAGAATACGAGGGTGAAGAAAACTTCAAAAAGCTCCTTATGTCAGAATACTATACAGTTGATGTGTGGAAGCATTTTTGCAGAGCACAGCTCCTTGTAAGCGACATTTACGACGCTCTTTATGACGAAGGTGGAAAATACTATAAGTCAGAGGACGACTTCAAGGAATTTGCAAAGACAGAGGATTATATGAGAATTAAGCATATTCTCATTCCTTACGCTGCAATGGCTGAGCTTACAGATGAGGAAATGGAAGGCTTTGACGAGCTTACTCTTACCAAGAAGCTCACACTTAAAGAAACAGCTTACGAAAAAGTAGATGAAGAAGGAAAGAAGAAGATTGAAGCTGAAACAAAGAAACACGCTGAAGAAGTTCTCAAGCTTGTAACTGACGGTGGCGACTTTGATAAGCTTATCGAAGAATATAACTGGGACCCAGGTATGGAAAGCTACCCAGAGGGCTACTTCATCACAGAAAACACAAGCTTTGTTGAGGAATTTATTGACGCTTCATTAAAGCTTAAAATCGGCGAAGTAAGTGGACTTGTTGAATCAGACTACGGCTATCACATCTTAAAGAGAGAAGCTGTTGATGAAAAGTATGTTGAAGAAAACATTGACGAGCTTTACTACGACTACTTTAACGAATACCTTACAGCTGTTGACGCTGAAATGAGAACTGAAATTATTGACAATATGCAGATTACTTATTTTGACGGCTACGAAAAGCTTGACGCAAATTCAGTTTCATAAAAAAATCGGTGCTGAGAAGAAATTCTCGGCACTTTTTTTGCAACAAAGACAATAATTTTTCACACTAAATATATGTAGGCTATTGCAAAAATAAGCATAATGATATAAAATAAGAAGGAAAACAATTAAGGGGTTATTAAAAATGGAAAAATGTAAAGAATGGCTGACGCTTGTTCTGAATAAGCTTAAAGACATAACCTTTGAAGATATATTAGTGAGATTTTTGTCTGCGTGGGCAATGCTTGGCATATGCGAAAATATAAGAATCCGTGAGGGCATACGTTTTACAAGCAACGAGATTTTTGAAAAATTCGGATTTGCTGAAAGCTTAGTGCTGACACTTTTGTTTTTTGCAATGCTGTGGCTACCGATTTTTCAAAAGGCACAAAAGGGTATTCTTTGGGGAAGCTTTTTTATTCTCTTTATTAGAACACTCTGGCAAAGGGCTGATTTCGGGTATTTTATGGGTGCAACCCTCATAATGACAATTATCACACTCTATTCATTCAAGGATGTGAAATTTGAAAAAGACCTTAAAAAGCCTGCAATGTGGGCTCTGACAGTACCATTCACAGCACTTGTTGTAACGGTTATTATACTGATTTCTGTGCTTTTGTATAAGGCTGTGTGGACACCTACTTACGACTTCGGAATTTTTTCACAGATGTTTTATTATATGAAGGAAGGCTTTATTCCTTACACAACCTGCGAAAGAGATAAGCTTCTTTCTCATTTTGCAGTGCATTTTTCACCGATTTATTATCTTTTACTGCCGTTTTATTTTATTTTTCCGTCACCTGTAACCTTGCTTGTACTTCCACCACTTATTTCTGCAAGTGGAATTATCCCTCTTGTTTTTATCTGCAAAAAATACAAGCATTCAAATCTTACAACGCTGTTTCTGACGATTTGTTATATGGGTATTCCTGCAATAACCGGCGGAAACCTTTATTACATTCACGAAAATGTATTTTTATCGCCACTTCTTTTGTGGATGTTTTACTTTTTTGAAAAGAAAAACGTGCCACTGACAGTTGTTTTTGCATTTCTTGTAATGCTTGTAAAAGAGGACGCACCTGTTTATATTTTTGTGTTTGCACTCTATCTTCTTATTTCAAAAAGAAACAAGTCGCTGGGACTTCTCCTTATGGGACTTGCGATAATTTACTTTGCATTTGTACTTTCGTTCCTTGAGAGATTCGGCGAAGGTGCTATGGTGGGCAGATTTGAAAACTTCAATAAATCAGGTGAGCCTATTACTCTTATCGGGGTTATAATGACAGCCTTTTCAAACCCTGCGTATCTTATTTCTGAGTGCTTTGAAAATAACAGAATGATGTTTTTGTTACAGTTTTTCATTCCACTTATGTTTATGCCGTTTTTCACAACAAAGCTTTCAAGATTTATACTGCTTTTCCCGATAGTTATTGTAAATCTTCTTTCTGACTATGGCTATCAGCACGAAATGGGTTATCAGTATGTTTTTGGTCCGCTTGCATTTGTAATTTATCTTTGCGTAATGAACAGCGCTGATATGGAAAAAGTAAAGCGTTCAAAGCATCTTCTCCTGTCAGCTACTGCATCCGTAATGGTGTTCTTTTCTATGTATTACGGCAGACTTGACGTTGTGGAAAGCTATCGCAACAATATGCCTGAACACATAGCTGTTCAAAAGGCGATTGAAGTTATTCCTGATGACGCGTCGGTGGCAGCCTCTACATTTTTTGTAGCTAATCTTTCACAGCGAGAAGAAATCTATGAGCTTGAAAGCACAAAACAAAAGGCTGAATATTACGTTCTTGATTTGAGGTATCCTAACGATAAATACACCGTTGAGAATTTCATCAGTAAGGGCTATGAAGAAGTCTACCTCGACCAATATGTAGCGATATACAAATCCAATTGACAATTGACAATTATGGTGTCTGCTACGCAGACGGATTAAAAAATAACTCACTATCGAAAAAAATATCGGTAGTGAGTTTAATTTTTTGTTTTTATAAACTTTTTGGCTGTTCGATTTAAGCCGAGCGTCAGACTCACGCAAAGCGTGCGTCATGAGGCAGATAGCCCTGCCACAACTCAAAATTTAAGTCCCAAACAAAAGGATGTGTGGCAGAGGAGGATGCAAACGTCACGTTTGCATTGTCAATTGAATAAACGTTGCTACTCCGTCGTCGTTGTTTGAAGGGATAACTCCGTTTGCTTTTGCTTTGACCTCGTCTTTGGCATTCATAACAGCATAGCATTCATCGGACGCCTTAAAAAGTGGCAGGTCGTTTAAATTGTCCCCAAAAGCCACAATCTTCTCAAAGCCGTATTCATTTTTGACTTTTAACGCTGAATTGTACTTAGAGGCGTTTTTTGAACACACCTCAAGATACCAGAAATCCGTGTTGTAAATGTCACGGTAATATTCAATAGAAAAACCTTCGAGCTTTTTAACCTTCTCATAAATCGGCCTTAAAAATTCCTCCTTGTGGGAAACTGAATAGTAAATACATTCCAGATTTATACATTCGTTAAAATCAGAAACCTTAGTAAATTTCTTGTTGAATTTTTTTATTCTCTCCTGCATAAAATCATAAGAGTTGGGCGTGTCGCAATTTACATAAAAGGTTTCAAGCTGATTGTTACATACAGCATAAAGAAACCCCCATGCACCGTGTTCGTTTATGATGTCAAAAAATGATTTGAGGTTGTTTTTTGGCAGAAGCTCATAGCTTAAATATTTTTCAGCCTTTAAATCATAAACCGCAACTCCGTTCATTAAAATGGCAGGGGCATTTATCCTTAAACCTTTGGTTAAAAGGCGTACAGTTTCGCTTGTACGGGCAGTAGCAACTGTAAAGCTAATCCCCTTGTCAATAAGCGTATTCAGCGTATTTATGGTGTTTTGTGAGATTTCGCAGTTGCTGTTTAAAAGTGTTCCGTCCAAATCGGAAATATAAAGAGTTTTATTTGTCATATTGAAATTATCCTTTATGCTTTTTAAAAAATTCTAACATAAATATCAGTTATTTGCAATAATATTAAAGGCTTTTTTTTCAAAATGTATAAATGTCAGAAAATGCCTTGACTTTTTTTGAAATTATGTTAAAATATAAGTGTATGTTTCAATATTTTATGATTAAGGGGGATTAGCGTAATGAAAAAAGCAGATTTTGAATACATCTGGACAGACAAAAAAAGAACAATTTTCGGATTACCGATTTCATTTACAAGATATTTCCTTACTAAAGAAAAATTCATCACAAGAAAAGGCTTCTTTACAGTAGTTGAAGATGAATTTGAACTTTACAGAGTTACAGATAAGAAACTGAGACTTCCTTTCTTTCAGCGTCTTTTCAAGTGTGGAACAATTCTCCTCACAGTAAAGGATGTTGACACACCTGTCAAGGACCTTACTTCTGTAAAGGACCCAAGAAAGGTTCTGAATCTTCTTGATACACATATCAATATCCAGCGTGACAGATATAATATCAGAGGAAGAGATATGGTTGGTTCAAACCATATTTACGAGTGCGACGAGCACGAATAGGAAAAACAAACGAGAGGTACGTAATATCTGACGTGTCTCTCTTTTTTTAGATGGAGAGAGCTATGTTTTCACTTGATGAATTTATGGGGCTTACGTCCTGCTGGGAATATTTAAAAAACTGCAAGAAGCCGATTTTTATTTATGGAATGGGCGACGGCTGCGTGAAACTTCTCAGGCAGTTTGAAAATTACGGAATAAAGGAAACGGGAATTTTTGCAAGCGACGAGTTTGTGAGAGGGCATTCCTTTATGGGGCACGTTGTAAAAAAGCTGTCGCAGGTTGAGGAGGAGTATGAGGATTTTGTTGTGGTGCTGGCTTTTGGGGCAGGCTACGACAGCCTTATTGAAAAAATCGACAACATAAGCCGTAAGCACAAACTTCTTGTGCCTGATACTGCTGTTGTGGGTGGAGAGCCTTTTACCAAGGAATTTTTAAAGGAGAATTTTGATAGAGCAAAAAAGGTTTATGACCTTATGGCTGATGAATTTTCTAAAAAGGTTTTTGAATATGTTGTACGCTATAAAATCACGGGGGATATTTCTTATTTAAGGGAAATCACAACTTTGCCCTGTGAGGCTTATGAGAATATTCTCGGCGTGAATTTTAAGGGTGCGTATGTTGATTTGGGAGCGTATAACGGGGATACAGTAAGAGAATTTATCGGGTTTACAAAAGAAAATCACGGGAAAATTATTGCTGTTGAGCCTAACGGAAGAAATTACAGAAAGCTGTGTGAATACGGAGAAAATATTCCTGAGCTTACCTGCATAAATGCTGCCTGCTGGAGCTTCAGTGGCGAAATCACCTTTTCAAAGGGTGGTGGGCGTATGGCAAAGGCTGACGAAAAGGGCGTTCTGACAAAATGTATAAGCGTTGACGACCTTGTGGGTGATGAGGGCTGTGAGTATATAAAATACGACGTTGAGGGTGCTGAAAAAGAGGCACTTGAAGGTTCGCGGAATACTATTAAAAGCTTTTCGCCTAAGCTGTGCGTAGCACTTTATCACAGACTTTCGGATATGATAGACATTCCTTTGCAGATTTATGAGATGAATAAGAATTATAAATTCTATGTAAGGCATTATCCTTATTATCCTGCCTGGGAAACAAATCTGTTTTGTATTTAATTTTTTGGAGGTATATATTATGCAGTTTAATGGAATCGATTTTGACACTTATTTAA
>JAFTNX010000008.1 GCA_017451665.1 Oscillospiraceae bacterium
AAGCAGCACACTGGTCAAGAAGAGAAAGTGCATCTCGCATTCCACCGTCTGAAAGTTTAGCCACAAGAGATGCAGCGTTTTTATCAAGCTGAATATTCTCCTGGGAAGCGATATACATAAGTCTTTCGACAATATCGTTAGTCTGAATTCTATTGAATTTAAATCCCTGACAACGTGAAGTAATAGTCGGCAAAACCTTATGGTCTTCGGTAGTTGCAAAAATAAACTTGACGTGTGCAGGTGGTTCTTCAAGAATTTTAAGAAAAGCGTTAAAAGCATTAGGAGTAATCATATGAACTTCGTCAATGATATAAACCTTATACTTACAGATTTCAGGAAGAAATGCCGCAGAATCACGGATTTCCCTGATATCGTCAACGCCCGTATTTGACGCAGCGTCGATTTCAATAATATCGTTCAGAACGCCCTTATCAGCAGCCTTACAGATTTCACATTCAAGGCAAGGTGAACCGTCCTTAGGATTAAGGCAGTTAATAGTCTTTGCAAAAATTCTTGCGCAGGTAGTCTTACCTGTTCCCCTTGAGCCTGTAAAAAGGTATGCGTGGGCAACCTTATTATTTTTAATCTGATTTTTTAAAGTAGAGGTAATATGTGGCTGTCCCACAACGTCATCAAAGGTCATTGGTCGCCATTTACGATAGAGAGCCTGATACATAATTAACCTCCTTAAAAAAATTCAATCCGACATACAGGCATGCAGGCGAAACTGTGTCACACGAAACAAACTGCTTAATGCTGCTCGGTTCCCCGCCTGACATGGTTCACAGCGTTTCATTGCACAGGACCCGCACACCTATATCTCGGATTGAGTTAAAAATCCTATCTGGTATTCAAACCTTAATAATTATACCACATAGCCGTACAAATTTCAAGTAGTTTTAGAAATTTTATCGCAACTTAATCGTTATATTACAAAAAATAATACCTATAAGACACAAAAAATTAACAGCATCTGTATTGGTTTATGTTACAATATCTAAAATACTGTTTTTTATTCAAGGAGTATAAATATGGAGAGGTTATTCTGCAAAGGCTACACATGGGGTTGGTGTGCAAGAAAGGGCGATTATCAGTCTGAGGAAGGCGTTTATTCAATGGAAAGACTTCACTCAAACGGTCTTGACTGGATTTGCATTACTGTAAACGCATATCAGGAAACTTTCGCATCAACAAAGATTTTCCCACTTTTTAATCTTACACAGAGCGATGACGACGTAAGATTTGCAATCAAAAAGGCGCACGATTTAGGTATGAAGGTATGCTTAAAGCCTGTTGTAAACTGTATGGACAGGGCTTGGCGTGCTAAAATCAACTTCCCTGGTGAAACAAACTACTGGGACGACTGGTTCAGAAGCTACACGAATTTTATGACATACTACGCTGAAATTGCCGAAAAATCAGGCTGTGAGATGCTTTGTACTGGCTGTGAAATGGACGGAATGGACATGCAGGCTGGTCACTGTCTTAAAATGATTGACGAAGTGAGAAAAATCTATCACGGCATAATTATGCACAACATAAATCACGGCGACGAGCTTAAATACAGCTGGCTTGGTGCTGTTGACGTTATTGGAATTTCAGGCTATTACAGGGTTTCAACACCTGACGACCATTCAAAGGAGCAGATGCTCAGGGTATGGGAAGAAAAGAAAAAGGTGCTTGAAATCGCCCACAACAGATACGGAAAGCCTATTATGTTTGCTGAAATCGGCGTAAGAAACGAGCAGGGCTGTACTGAATATCCTTGGGATTTTCACAACAGACCTGAAAAGCCTATTGACGAGGATGAGCAGGCGTTATTTTACGAAACTGCAATGGAAAGCTACTGGGACGTTCCGTGGTTTTCTGGATTTTTCTGGTGGGACTGGAGAGCAAAGCTCCCTCCTGTGGAAAAAGCAAGAGAAAACAGAGATTTCGGCATTTATATGAAGAAAGCAGAAAGCGTTCTGAAGGAATGGTATACTAACAAATAGCAAAACTCCCTTACCGATTGGTAAGGGAGTTATTTTTACTTTATAGTTCCTTCGCCACCCATAAGTCGTGTCATTTCCTCAATTCTTTCAAGTGGAAATGGTGGAAAAGCAATAGGTTTTAGGGCTACTGACATCAATTTCATAGGATTATCATCAGCAGAAATCCTGTTTGACGAAAGCGTGCCACATCTTTTACAGCGATGGATTATTGCCCATTCTCCGTTATACTTAACCCACACAGCCACAGGCTCCATAATTCCACCACAATCGGCTTCCCTGTCGCCCGGCTCAATATCAAGATGCAGGCTTGTAAGGCAGTTAGGACAATGATTTCTGTGGTTACTTCCTGCTCCCTCAGGGGTAACAAGACGACCACATTTTTTACAAGTAAAGCTATCATTACAAGGATTATTTTTATAATAGCCTTTTTCAAAAGATTTTCTTTTATTTTCTCTGTTCATATTAACCTCCAAAAAGTTTTTATTGTCCTTTTGGGAGGATTTACAACTATAAGCTACCTCCCGGTCAGCCTACTATTGCCTTTCTAAAATTATTATTTTTCATACAAATTCTCCTTATTTTTTCCATTTTTTCTTTGGTTTTTCACGGAGTTTTTTAAAAAAATCCGATAAAATACCACTACATTCTTCTTCCATCACGCCACCTGAAATTTCAGGAAAATGGTTAAACGGAAGTTCAAAAAGGTTTACAACAGAGCCACAGGCACCAGCCTTTTTATCATAAGCTCCAAAGAAAACCCTTTCTACTCTTGAATTTATAATTGCTCCTGCACACATAGGGCAAGGTTCAAGGGTAAC
>JAFTNX010000111.1 GCA_017451665.1 Oscillospiraceae bacterium
ACCTGCAAATGCAGCAGGGAAGAGCATTTTTACAGCCTTGATAAAGATAAGCTCCTGCTGTGCTGAACCGTCAAGGATAATTCCCTTGGAATCCAGATATGCTCTGCCGAGAATACCGATAAGTGTAGCTGCAAAAAGTGAAATGATAACCCATACGATAGCAATGATTGCTGACTTCTTAACGAGCTTCTTGTCCTTGATAGCCATAAATCTTACAAGAATATGTGGCATTCCGAAGTAACCAAGCGCCCACGCCAAATCGCTTATGATTGAGTTAAAGCCCTTGCCTTCTGTAAGTGAAAGGAAAGCTCCGTCGTCAATGTTCTTAAGAGCTTCAAAGCTTTCGTTAGGTGTGTTGTTGATAATAGCAATAGGAAGTGCAACGATTGCTATTATCATAAGAAGTCCCTGAATGAAGTCAGTCCACGCAACAGCGCTGAACCCACCGAGAAATGTATAAGTAACAATAATAAGTGCTGAAATGATAACTGCGAGCTTTTCGTTTGTAGCAGTTTCAGGTGCACCGAAAACTACCATAAAGAGTTTACCACCTGATACAAATGCAGATGTTGTATAAACAAGGAAGAATACAAAAATAACAACTGCACATACAAGTCTTACAACAGGTGAATCTGTCTTGAATCTGTTCTGGAAGTATTCCGGAATTGTAATTGAGTCGCCTGCTTTTTCTGTGAATGTTCTGAGACGCTTTGCGACAAAACACCAGTTGAGTACTGTACCGATTGCAAGTCCTACTGCCAGCCAGTAGTTACCCATACCAGTTGCATACGCAGCACCAGGAAGTCCCATAAGAAGCCAGCCACTCATATCTGATGCCTGAGCTGACATTGCTGTTACCCAGCTGCCGAGTGAACGTCCTGCAAGGAAGTAGTCACCCATTGACTTTGATTTGTTTGTGAAGTAGAAACCAATTCCAAGCATAAGTGCAAGATAACAAGCAAAAGCTATAAGAATAGGAACACTTGCGTTCTGGAAAAGCTGTTTTAAAAATTCCATAACCTTTTTACCCCTCTTAAATTATTTGTAAAAATATACACAAAAATTATAACACATAATAGTTAATTTTTTGTGAATACCAAGGAAATATTTACAAAGACCAGAACTATTATAAAACGGGGAATGTTAAAAAGTTAACAGATATGCTATTGACATGAAAAAGGCTTTGTTATATAATATATACGTGGGAAATTTGAATGTTTTTGGAAAACTGAGGATATTCGGATTTCATATTACGGTTTTACCGTCTTAAAACCTCAATGTACGAGGACAGAAAGGATAGGATTATATTATGGCAAGTTTGACAAAAAACCCTAATGTTAACGCTTGGGTTGACGAAATGATTGCCCTCACAAAGCCTGATAAGGTTGTTTGGATTGACGGCAGCACAGAACAGCTTAATGCTTTAAGAGCAGAAGCTACTGAAACAGGAGAAATGACATGGCTCAATCAGGAAGAGCTTCCTGGTTGTCTTTATCACAGAACAGCAGTAAATGACGTTGCAAGAGTTGAGGACAGAACATTTATCTGTACAAAGACTAAGGAAGATGCAGGCCCTACAAATAACTGGTGCGACCCTGCTGAAATGTATGCAAAGCTCACACCTATGTATGATGGTGTTATGAAGGGCAGAACAATGTACGTTATCCCATATTCAATGGGACCTATCGGCTCACCACTTGCTAAGGTTGGTGTTGAAGTTACTGACTCAATCTACGTTGTTCTCAATATGGATATTATGACAAGAGTAGGCACAAGAGCATTTGAAAACCTCGGCGATACTTCAAACGACTTCGTAAGAGGACTTCACGCTAAGGCTGACATCGACCCTGAAAACAGATATATCGTTCAGTTCCCTGAGGACAACGCTATCTGGTCAATCAACTCAGGTTACGGTGGAAACGTACTTCTCGGTAAGAAGTGCTTTGCTCTCAGAATTGCTTCATTCCAGGCTAAGAATGAAGGTTGGATGGCTGAACACATGCTTATCCTCGGCGTAGAAAAGCCAGACGGAGAAGTTAAGTACATCACAGCTGCATTCCCATCAGCGTGTGGAAAGACAAACCTTGCTATGCTTATCCCACCTGTATGCTACACAGAAAAGGGCTATAAGGTTTGGACAGTAGGTGACGACATTGCTTGGCTCAAGCCTGGTGCTGACGGCAGACTTTATGCTATCAACCCAGAAAACGGATTCTTTGGTGTTGCACCTGGAACAAACGCTAAGTCAAACTACAACGCACTTGCTTCAACAAAGAAGAACGCTATTTTTACAAACGTTGCTATCAACAATGACGATATGACAGTTTGGTGGGAAGGTCTTGACAAGAATCCACCTGTAAATGCAACAGAATGGAAGGGTGCTAAGGTTAACGGCCCTGAGTTTATAGCTGAAGGCAACAAGCTTGCTCATCCAAACTCAAGATTTACAGCTCCAGCTGAAAACTGCCCATGTATCTCACCTGAATTCAACAATCCAAACGGTGTTCCTGTATCAGCTATGATTTTTGGTGGACGTCGTGAAAAGACAACTCCACTGGTATACCAGGCATTTGACTGGACACACGGAACATACATCGGTTCAGCTGTTTCATCTGAAACAACTGCTGCTGCAACTGGTGCTGTTGGTGTTCTCCGTCACGACCCTATGGCTATGAAGCCATTTATCGGCTACAACGTAGGCGACTACTGGGCACACTGGCTCGAAATGGGCGAAAAGCTCGGCGACAAGGCTCCAAAGATTTTCAATGTTAACTGGTTCAAGAAGGACGAAAACGGAAACTTCATGTGGCCTGGTTTCGGCGACAACATGAGAGTTCTCGACTGGATTATCAAGAGATGTGAAGACGCTGTTGACGCTGAAGAAACAGCTATCGGATACCTTCCAAAGGCTGAAGATATCAACCTCGAAGGCATTGAAGATGAAGTTACACCTGAAATCCTCGACAAGCTTCTTGCTGTTGACAAGGACCTCTGGGTAGAGGAAATTGCTGAAATGAGAAGATATTACAATGATGATATCGCTGCTAAGGGTGGCAGAATTCCTGAAGCTCTCATCAAGGAACTCGACAAGCTCGAAGAAAGACTCGCTAAGTAATTGACATAGCTCGATTGCGAGATATATTTAAAGCACGGCTTATGCCGTGCTTTTTTTATTTTGTGTGGTTTATGTTACATTTTACCAAAATCGTACGAAAAATCCGAAAAAATTATTGAAAAAGATACAATTGTTATTGAAATTGAACGGTATTGTGTGTTATTATGATAATGAAAGTTTTTTATCTTAAAGGAGTGTTTTTTGATGGATAATTTTGAATTTTACAGCCCTACCGAATTTGTTTTCGGAAAGGAAAGAGAAAACGACTGTGGCAAGTACGTTAAAAAGTACGGTGGCAAAAAGGTGCTTATCCACTATGGTGGAGGTTCAGCAGTAAAGTCGGGACTTCTTGACAGAGTCAAGGCTTCTCTTGACAGCGAGGGCATTTCATACATTTGTCTTGGTGGCGTTAAGCCAAACCCAAGAGATACCCTTGTTTATGAGGGCATTGAAATCTGCAAAAAAGAGGGAATTGACTTTATTCTTTCTGTTGGCGGTGGCTCTTGTATCGACAGCGCAAAGGCTATTGCTATTGGTGTACCTTACGACGGGGATTTCTGGGATTTTTACAGCAAGGGCAAAGCTATCGAAAAGGCTCTCCCTGTGGGAACAGTTCTTACAATCGCTGCTGCAGGCAGTGAGGGAAGCCCTTCTTCTGTTATCACCAAGGAAGACGGAATGTTTAAGAGAGGAACAGGCTCTGACCTTATCAGACCTAAGTTTTCAATTTTAAATCCACAGCTCACCTGCACACTTCCTGCTTATCAGACAGCTTGTGGTGCTACTGACATTATGGCTCACGTTTTTGAAAGATACTTTACAAACACTAGTGAAGTTGAAGTTACTGACAGACTTTGCGAAGCTATTTTGCTCACAATGGTTAAGGAAGTTCCGAGGGTTATTAAAAATCCTGACAACTACGAAGCAAGAGCAAACATTATGTGGGCAGGTACTGTTGCACACAACGACATTGTTGGTGTGGGAAGAAGTCAGGACTGGAACAGCCACAACATTGAACACGAGCTTTCGGGACTTTATGACGTGGCACACGGTGCAGGACTTGCAGTTGTTATGCCTGCGTGGATGGAATTTGTTTATAAGCACAACGTAATGAGATTTGCACAGATGGCAGTGAGAGTTTTTGGCTGTCAGATGAATTTTGAAAACCCTGAGGCTACTGCACTTGAAGGAATTTACTGCTTCAGAAGATTTTTAAGAGAAATCGGAATGCCTATAAACTTTGAAGAGCTTGGCGCTAAGGAAGAGGACATTCCTGTGCTTGTTGAAAAGCTGGGACTTGGGGACGGACTTACATGGGGATTTGTAAGACTTTCTTCAAAGGACGTTGCAGAAATCTATATGAACGCTGTAAGAGCAAAGCTCTAAGGAGGATTTATGAAGGTATTACTTATCGGTGGAACTGGTACTATAAGCAGTGCTATTACAAGACTTCTTGTCAAGAAGGGCGAAGAGGTTTACATTTTAAACAGAGGTAACAGAAACAACACTCTTCCTGAGGGTGTAAAGGTTATTTCATGTGACATCAACAACGAGGCAGAAGCGACAGAAAAATTAAAGGATATGCAGTTTGACGCTGTATGCGACTTTATCGGATTTGTACCTTCACAGCTTGAAAGGGATTTCAGACTCTTTAACGGAAAAACCAAGCAGTTTTTGTATATAAGCTCTGCGTCAGCTTATCACAAGCCGGTCAGACATTATGAAATTACAGAGGGAACAACTCTTGCAAATCCTTACTGGGAATATTCAAGAAACAAGATTGCCTGCGAGGAATTTTTATTTAAAATGTATCGTGAAAATGGTTTCCCTGTGACAATCATAAGACCAAGCCACACCTATGATGAGAGAAGTGTGCCACTTGGTGTTCACGGAAACGGTGGAAGCTGGCAGGTTCTAAAGAGAATGCTTGACGGAAAGCAGGTTATCATTCACGGTGACGGCACAAGTTTGTGGACTATCACATGGAATGAGGATTTTGCTGTGGCATTTGTAGGACTGTTGGGAAATCCTCACGCTATCGGTGAGGCATTCCACATCACAAGCGACGAAAGTGTTACATGGAATCAGATTTACAAGGCAATTGCTGACGCTCTGGGAGTTGAATTAAAGCCTTACTATGTTTCATCAAGAATGCTTGCTGATTTGTCAGACTACGATTACGAAGGCGGACTTATCGGTGACAAGTCAAATTCTGTTGTTTTTGACAATTCAAAGGTTAAAAAGGCTGTACCTGAATTCAACGCTGTCGTTGGCGCAGAGGAAGGAATTAAAATTGCAGTCGAATATATGCTTTCACACCCTGAAGTACAGGTTGCTGACGAGGAATTTGACGCTTGGTGTGACAAGGTAATCGAAAAAATGGAAAATCTTAAAAAGGAGTTTTAGAAAATGGTTGACGTAAGAGGAAAATGGGCGTTTATTACAGGTGCAAGCAGAGGTATCGGTTATCTCACAGCTAAATTTATGGCTGAAAAGGGTTGTAATCTTATTCTTCACGGAAGAAAGGTTGAAAATTGTCAGAAGGTTTACGACGAAGTAACAGCTATGGGAGTTGAGGCTAAGATTGTTGCAGGTGAGCTTTCAGACCTTGATGCAGTAGAAAGAATTTTAAGTGAAATTGACGCATTCGGCGTTGATGTTGACATTGTTTTAAACAACGCAGCAGTTCAGATTGCATACAGAAACGAGTATTTCAAGACACCTGTTGCTGACTACACAGAAAGCTTTAAGATTAACACAATTGCACCTGCTATGATTTGTTATCACTTTATGCCAAAGATGATTGAAAAGGGATTCGGAAGAATTTTAAATACAACAAGTGGTATCAGACTTGAGCCACAGCAGGCAGGTTACTCTGCTTCAAAGGCTGCACTTGACAAGATTACTATTGATTTAGGCTCAACCGTTCAGGGAACTGATGTTATGATTAACCTCACAGACCCGGGCTGGTGCAGAACTGATTTGGGTGGTCCACACGCTCCGAATGCTCCTGAAAGTGCTATCCCTGGAATTGTTGTTGGTGTATTTGTTGACGACAAGAAGTCTGGCAGATATTTAAACGCTCCACATTTTACAGGAATGACTCTTGAGGACGCTGTTAAAAAGGCAGAAGCTGAATTTGAAAGTCCATACTAACCAGCGTGACGCTGGACCCTCCTCTGCCACATATCCTTTTGTTAGGGACTTGAATTTTGAGTCGTGGCAGGGTTATCGGCTCGCATAGCTCGCCTTAGCGAGATATATCGCTAACCGAATAAATACAAAACAAAAAGCGTAAAGATTTTTTCTGTACGCTTGACATTTAATTATTTTTTGATTATAATAGTAATAGAAAAGGCAAATCGTATAGACGGTTTCCGTCCATAGTAAGTTAATAAAT
>JAFTNX010000112.1 GCA_017451665.1 Oscillospiraceae bacterium
AGTAGCTGTATCCTCAGAAAGCTTTTTTCTGAAAACAACACTTACAGAGCTTGCTTTGAATTTATCATCTCTTACAACAGTAAGGGCGATTTTGTCGCCGATAACTTCTCTTTTATAGTCTGTTGCCATAAATCAAATCTCCTTTTTAAAATAACACCCTATTAGTATATCACATACTAATAAAAATTTCCATAGAAAATAACAAATTTTCATTTGATTATCATTTTAAATAACTGTATAGGTGAAGTTTTCCCACAAAAGATACACGCCTTCATCTGTTTCATCAGGAAGAAGTGCCATAGCTACAAGCAGGTCCTCTTTTGTTTCAACATTTTCAAGATGTGCATAATCTCCGTCTATTTTTGTAACAAGATATTTAATAGGATTCATATCAGTTTCCTTTCAGTAAAGTAAATCTAACGTTGTCATTACCTGCGATTTCAAAGAGCTTTGCTACTGTTTCATCTGTAATATCAATGGTTTCAAAGCCTTTAAGTGTGGTAATCTTCTTTAAGTCGTCAAGATAAAACAGAAGCTTTCCTTCGCCCTTGTTATCTGATGCGAATTTCTTTATTCTTTCTATCTTATCTTTTTCGTCTGTTTTAAGCTTTACGCACACGTTACGCTTTTTACAGTTTGATACAAAATTCTCAACAGGAATGATTTCATCAGCGATAACCTTAGGTTCTTCGTCATCTTTAAGAGAAATATGCCCTTTGATTTCAAAAATACTGTTATTTACAAGCTTTGAAACATTAGCCTCAAATATATTCGGGAATATAATTACTTCAATTGATGATGTATTGTCTTCAAAAACAGTAAAAGCCATACGCCCACCGTTTCTTGTTGTAAACAGCTTTCTTGAACGCATCATTCCAAGGAAATTAACCTTCTGATTATCAGGAACGCTGTATTCACCATCTTCATTTTCAAGAAGAAGTGAAGAAATCTCAATATGCTTTGATGCAATTGACAAATGCTTATAAGCGTCAAGTGGGTGTCCTGAAACGTACATTCCCATTACTTCTTTTTCATATTCAAGAAGTGTCATTGTGTCGTATTCTTCAACGTAAGGTATTTCATAACCTGTTGAAATATCCTCACTGCTGTCACCAAAAAGGTCAACCTGTCCCTCAACCTCATTACGCTTAAAGCTGTTAGCACCTGAAATTATATTTTCAAAATTCTGCATCATCATTCTTCTGTTTTCAGGGAAAGAATCGAAAGCACCACTCTTTATAAAAGCCTCTATTGCTCTTGAATTTATATCCTTGCCACTGCATCTTTCACAGAAGTCTACAAGATTTTTGAAAGGACCTTTTCTGTTTCTTTCAGCAATAACATTTTCAATAGCATTTCTGCCAAGAGATTTAACAGCTAAAAGTGCAAATCTTATTCCCTCTTCCTCAACAGAAAAACCTATATCCGATTTATTTACATCAATTTTCAGAATTTTTATACCACTTTTTTCGCAGTCGCCACAATATTCAACAAGCTTATTTCCACCTTCAAGCATAACAGATGTCATAAGTGCAGCCATATATTCTTTAAGATAATGGCATTTAAGATAGGCTGTCTGATAAGCTACTGTTGCATAAGCAGCAGCGTGGGATTTATTAAAAGCATAAGATGCAAAGGAAATCATTTCATCAAAAATCTCATTTGCAACACTTTCAGGCACTCCATTTGCAACTGCACCAACGCAGTTTACTGTGCCGTCTTCATTTTTTGAGCCATAGATAAATGCTTTTCTTTCATTTTCAAGAACGCTGTGCTTTTTCTTAGCCATAGCACGTCTTACAACGTCAGCACGACCATAGGAATAGCCTGCAAGTGTTCTGAAAATCTGCATAACCTGTTCCTGATAAACAATACAGCCATAGGTTACTTCAAGAATATCCTTTAACAGCGGTGTTTTATAGGAAACAAGCTGTGGGTTATGTCTGTTTCTGATATAGGTAGGAATAGAATCCATAGGCCCCGGTCTGTAAAGGGAAATTACAGCTATCAAATCTTCAAGTCCAACAGGCTGAAGTCTGACAATTGTATTAGTCATACCCTCGCTTTCAAACTGGAATACACCATAGGTATCCCCTCGTGACAGCATTTCAAAAACAGCTTTATCATCATAAGGAATTTTATCTATTGAAAAATCAGGATTCTTCTTTCGGATTTCCATTTCACAGTTATGAATAACTGTAAGGTTTCTGAGTCCCAGAAAGTCAATTTTCAAAAGTCCGAGGCTTTCAAGAATTGTCATCGTATACTGAGTGGTTATCTGTTCTTCGTTCTTCTGCAAAGGCACATAATGGCTTACTGGTTCCTTTGTAATAACAACGCCTGCTGCATGAGTCGAGCAGTTTCTTGGCATACCCTCAACCTTTTTAGCCATTTCAATCAAATCATAAACCTGCGAATCTCTTTCGCAGAGTTCTTTAAGTTCAGGTGAGTATTCAAGAACATTTTCAAGATTTACATTAAAATCTCTCGGAATCATCTTGGCAACGCTGTCAGCAAGCTGATACGGAAGTGCCATAGCCCTTGCAACGTCACGGACAGCTGCTCTTGCCTTTAATGTACCAAAAGTAACAATCTGTGCGACGTGGTCAGCGCCGTATTTTTCAGTTACATAGTCAATAACCCTCTGTCTGCCATCGATACAAAAGTCAATATCAAAGTCAGGCATACTTACTCTTTCAGGATTTAAAAATCTCTCAAAAAGAAGATTGTATTTAAGTGGGTCAATTCCAGTAATCCCGATACAATAAGCACAAAGACTTCCTGCGCCTGAGCCTCGTCCAGGTCCTACGGGAATATCGTTTTTCTTGGCATAGTTTATAAAATCCCAAACTATGAGATAATAGTCGGTATAGCCCATACCGATTATAACGCTAAGCTCATATTCAAGGCGTTTATAAGCCTCATCAGTAGGATTTCCATAGCGTTTTTTAAGTCCCTCATAGCACATATCTCTGAGGAATTTTTCGTTATCATCAATTCCGTCAATATGAAAATACGGAAGCTTTGTATTTCCGAATTCAAAGTCAAAGTTACACTTATCTGCAATTTCAACGGTATTATGCACAACCTCGCTGTGATTTGGAAAAAGCTCAAGCATTTCCTCTTCACTTTTTACATAAAACTCGTCTGTCGGGAATTCCATAGCCTTTTCGTCAAGGATAGTTTTTCCCGTTGAAACACACATAAGAATTCTCTGTGCTTTTGCGTCATCTTTATTTATATAGTGTGCGTCGTTTGTAGCAACAAGAGGTATATCAGTTTCCCTTGAAAGTCTGTAAAGAAGTGGAATAATTCTCTGCTGGTCCTGAAAAAGGTGATTCTGGATTTCTATATAATAATTACCCTTCCCGAAAATCGCCTGATAGGTTATAGCAGTAGTTTTTGCGCCTTCATAATCATCATTTGAAAGCTTTCTTGCAACTTCACCTGCAAGACAAGCAGACAGACAGATAAGACCTTCAGAATACTTTTTAAGGCATTCAAGGTCAACTCTCGGCTTTGAATAAAAGCCTTCTGTATAGCCGATTGAAACAAGCTTAATTAAATTCTGATAGCCTGTTTCGTTTTTACAAAGCAAAACAAGATGATATGGATGTGCGTCGATTTTTGGCATCTTATCAAATCGGCCTCTTGGTGAAACATAAACTTCACAGCCGACAATAGGTTTTATCCCCTGTGCTTTACATTCGTTATAAAACTCAACAGCAGCATACACATTTCCATGGTCTGTAACAGCAACAGCTGTCTGTCCCATAGACTTGACCTTCTTTACAAGGTCTTTAATTCTGCAAGCGCCGTCAAGAAGCGAATATTCGCTATGGACATGAAGATGCACAAAGCCTTTATTTTCCACCATATCACCTCTTTCTTTATGTATTCTTAAGGGTTAATTCCCCTGCTTTTTTCTTATATCCTCTGCAATTTTAGAAATTCTTGCAAGTCTGTGGTTAGCACCACTTCGTGAAATCGGTTTGCTTAAAGCTTGTCCAAGCTCTTTAAGATTATAGTCAGGATTTTCAAGTCTTAGTTCGGCAATCTCCCTTAAATCTTCAGACAATTCGCCGAAACCAATTGTGCTTTCGATAAGTTCAATATCTTCAATCTGCTTTTCAGATGCTCTTAAAGTTTTTTCGATATTGGCATTATCACAGTTTACAGCACGGTTGATTTTATTTCTGATATCCTTTAAAATCTTGATATTCATAATTTCAAGGGAGCTGTTTACAGCACCCATAAGCGTGAGCATATCCTCGATGTTTTCGCTTTCCTTTATGTAAACCACCTGAGAATTTTTTCTCTCGGTCTGTTTTGGGATAATACCATAATTTTCAATTATGAGAAGTCCGAAAAAGTTACAAAGTGCGATATTCTGAAAAACAAGTTCAAAATGATAGTCTTTATTTGGGTCACTTATACTTCCACAAGAAATAAATGCCCCACCAAAAAGCTGTGGAAGAAGTTTTTTCTTTGGAAGCACTGCTTTTTCAAAGTTATTTTCTGCATAATCATAAGGCAGTTTATAATAAGAAAACAGCTTTTTTGCGTTAGTTTCATTGACTTCTGCTGTAAAGACAGTTGATTTTGTTTTTTTGTTTTCTAAAACAGAAACAGCATTTTCGTCTTCGCAGATTTTATTTATACTTCTCACAAAAAACTGCATTGTTTTTTCGTTTTCAGTCACGAAAAGAACGCCTTCAGGACTGATTTCCTTGCAGGTATAAAGCATACCAAGCAGGCAGGCATCAGCCTTTGGGCGTGAATTTATTTCATCAAGTATTTCGCTTTTAACATGGAATGAAAAAGACTCCATAGCTAAATCCTTTCAATTAGTGTTTATCAATATCTCTGTGTGTAATTCTGATTTTAAGTTTTTCGTCTGTGAGATGCTTATAAATAGCCTCAGCAAATGTAACAGACCTGTGTTTTCCACCAGTACAGCCAAAAGCAATGACAAGCTGTGACTTGCCCTCTTTTTTATAAAGTGGAATTAAAAAGTCAATCAAATCCTTTAATTTTGCAAGAAGTGTCTGTGCCTCTTCAAAATTAAGAACATATCCTGAAACCTCACTCTGAAGTCCTGTTTTATTTTTAAGTTCAGGAACATAGAATGGGTTAGGAAGACATCTTACGTCAAATACAAGGTCAGCTTCAGTATAGTTTCCGTATTTGAAACCAAAGGAAACAACATCTATATGCATAAAATCGTCGTTTTCATCAAGGAAAATATCGTAAATTCTCTGTTTGAATTCACCTGTTGATGAGAAAGAAGTATCAATATAATAATCAGCGTATTCCTTAATTCCCGAAAGCATATCTCTTTCGCTGATAACTGCTCTCTTGATATTTCCTGAGCAAGCCTCGTCAAGTGGGTGCTTACGACGGGTTTCTTTATATCTTCTTACGATAACGTCATCATTTGAGTCAAGGAAAAGAATTTTTACGTCATAATGATTTGAACGCAGTTCGTTAATTGTATCGTTAAGCTGTAAAAAGAAATCTCCACCTCTTATGTCAACTACAAAGGCAACTTTTGTAATTTTTCCATCAGATTTGGAACAGATATTAGCAAATTTAGGTATAAGTTCAGGTGGCATATTATCTATACAATAATATCCCATATCTTCAAGGACATCAACTGCACTTGATTTACCACTTCCTGACATACCTGTAACAACTACAAACTGCATAAAATCACTCCTTAGTATTTCAAAATCTTAACTTCACATTCAAGGAAAAAGCCTGTTTCCTTTAAAACCTTTTCCTGCACCTGTGAAATAAGCGATGTAACATCTTCACAAGTAGCATTGTTATTATTTATCACAAAGCCACAATGTTTTTCTGACACCATTGCGCCACCTACTGCAAAACCTCTAAGACCACAGTCCTGAATAAGCTTTCCTGCAAACTGTCCCACAGGTCTTTTGAATGTTGAGCCTGCATTAGGGTATTCAAGTGGCTGTTTATCCTTACGTCTTGACATAAGGTCATTCATTTTTTCGCTGATAAGGTCTTTATCGCCTTTTTTAAGTTCAAAAACAGCAGAAACGATTATCTCGTCTTTGCTCTGAAAAGCACTATGACGATATGACAAATCCATTTCATCTTTTGTGTATTTTTTCACATTACCATTCATATCAACAGTTTCACAGGAAACAATAACGTCTTTTACTTCTCCGTCATAAGCGCCTGCATTCATAAACACAGCACCACCCACAGTACCAGGAATTCCATAAGCAAATTCAAGTCCTGTAAGGCTGTTATCAAGTGCAGAATTACAAAGCTTTTTAAGTGAAGTACCTGCTGAAACTGAGATAGTAGTATCATTCACAAGAGAAATATTATCCATATTTTTTCCAATTTTAATAACTACACCATTAAAGCCTTTGTCGTCAAAAAGAAGATTTGAGCCGTTACCGATTACGTTGAATCTGACATCAAGCTCCTTAATCTTTTTTATGATTTCACAAAGCATATCTGTATCTGACGGCAAAATAACAGCAGGACATTCGCCACCGATTTTAAAGGTTGTATAATCTCTGAGAAGCTGATTTTTTCTCACTTCACAGTTTAATTCTTCACAAAAACCTATCAAAGAATTTATCTTTTCCAAGTTTCACACCCCTATAAAAGTTTAATATTACGCTTATTATAAA
>JAFTNX010000009.1 GCA_017451665.1 Oscillospiraceae bacterium
CAATATTGAACTCATATTAACCCCTTTTTAATAGCACTAAAAAGTGCAACTCCTACGGCATTATCGCAAGAAAAGTCAGGCTTTGCAAAATAGCCCCCAAACTCACTTTTAAGCTTGTCCGAAATAATTTTATCAGACATTACACCACCTGCATAAATAATTTCAAGGTCGCCGTATTTTTCTTTAGCAAGCTGTGTCATACTCCTTAAAGCTGAATACACATAAAAAAGTGCAAAGCTTGCAATATCCTCTGGCTTTTCACCATTTTCAAGCATTTTCTGGCATTTGTTTTCCCCACCGGAAAGACAGCAGTCCATTCCTTTGAGAGTAGGTTTGATTCTGAATGTCTTATCGCTTTTTTCAGCAAGCTTTTCAAGTTCTACTCCACAAGGAAACTGAAGTCCAAGCATAAGTCCCACCCTGTCAATAAGCTGACCTGCTTTAAGGTCAAGGGAATGGGCTATTTCTTCAGTTATAAGCACCTGTTCTTTATCGGGAGTACACAAAAGCAAATCTGTTGTGCCACCACTGACGTGAAAAGCAAGAAAAGGCTTATCAGCTTTAAGTAAGTCAAGCTTTTCGCAGGAATAGAGTGCAGAAAGAATATGTCCAACCTGATGAGAAGTTTTAAACACTTCACAGTTGTGGGTAGTAGCTATTCCCTCTGCAATAGCTTCTCCAACAAGAAAGCAAGGCATATAAGAGCCTTCGACCCATCTTGGTTTTGTGGAAACTCCAACAGCACTTATATTATCACAAGCGTTTTTAAGCTGTGCAACAACCTCAGGAAACTGCTTGACGTGATAAAAAACTGCGTCAGATTGTCTTAAACCCAGTTCACCGTTTTTAACAGGCAAAAGCTGTCTGTGTTTTTTTACTTCAAAAGTTTCACAGTCAAAAACAGCAACAGAAGTAGCATAATTGCTTGTGTCAATACCAAATGTTTTATTCATTTGTAAGGCTTCTTGAATATGCTCCAAGAACTCCGTTAATAAATGAAACGTCAGCCTTCTGAGCATATTTCTTTGTTAAAATTACAGCTTCACTGATAGCTACATTTACAGGAACTTTTTCCTCATAAATAGCTTCATACAAAGCAAGTCTTAAAATAGCAAGATTGATTTTAGGAATTCTCTCAATACTTCTCTTATCGCTGTACTTAGAAATAATACCATCAATTTCTTCTACGTTATTATACACGTTTATAACAAGCTTCTTGACTGCTTCATTAAGTACGATTTCCTTATCGTCGTCAAGTGAATTCATAGCGTCGTCAAAAATCACTTCAAGCTCATCATCACGAAAACTTTTTTCAAAAATAATCAAAAATGCAGATTCTCTTATTGCACTTCTTGGAATACTCACTAAAAACACATCCTTAATTTTATATCCTGATTAAACACCTTAAGCCTTCGGGATTAACCCAAAGGCTCAGATAAAATTATTCAAAAGCAATATCAGCAACAATTACGTTAACTCTTGATACAGCAATACCTGTCATTGACTGAACAGCACTCTTAACATTTGACTGAACATTTTCAGCAACAGTAATAGCCTTGCTTCCACTCTTGATAATGATTTTAAGTGAAATCTCCACAACATCATCCTTCAAGGCAATTGAGATAGCGCCGTTATCCTCTTTCTTTACAAAAAGGTCCTTGATAGTCTTAGGTGATGGAAGAATTGAAAATACACCATCAGTATCATTAACAGAATTCTTAACGATAGATGCTATTACGTCTTCACTGATTTTAAGTGAACCAGGTATGCTCTTTTTTACATCAGCCATAATAAAATTACCTCCAAATCAAACATTTTATACCAATACAAATAAAACGTTATGCATAGTTATATATATTATAGCATCTTTTTTCAAAAAGCACAACCTTTTTATGCTAATTTACATCAAAAATTCTGATATTTTCATTCAGAACATCAACTTCGCTTAAAAGAATATCCTTAATCTGTGCAGCCTGATTTGCCTGAAGTCCCTCTGACTTTACAACAATATTTGCATTTTCACCGTCAAGGTATACAACACAGTCCTCAAAGCCTGCTGCTTTGATAAGACTTTCAATCTGGTTTTCGCTTTCGATAAGTGCTGAAACTGACGCAGCCTTTTCTGTTGCAATTTCAATTTCTTCCTCTGTTGAATCCCCACCTGTCATAATCACCTTTAACGTTTCGACAGCCTCATCACGGGAATTCATCTTGTCAAGTCTTGCCTGAGCAAAATAATCGTCTGTCTGTGAATTAACAAGCTGTGATTCCCCGTAATTTACATTAACTCCATCAACCTTTCCTGTGGCTTTGATTTCACCGTCATTACTTGAAGATACATAGTTTATGTAAATTCCAAGTCCGAGAATAAGTGTAAGTCCTGCAAGAATAATCTGCTTCTTTCCGATAATAGCATTTGGCATTTTCATAAAATTTCTTCCTTTCAAAATTATTTAAGTTGCATAACACATATGCTTGTAGATGAAATATCAAGAACAGTTGCTACTGCCCTTGTGACCTTTTCTATTACTTTAACGTCTTCACCTCCTCTGCATACAACGCAAACCCCACTGATTTGTGGCTTGTTTATTTTTTTCACAAGTGCCTCTTTTTC
>JAFTNX010000113.1 GCA_017451665.1 Oscillospiraceae bacterium
GCCACAGCTTGCACTTATAGATGGAAATAAATCTCCTCTTGTTGCTTGTGAAACCAAAACTGTTGTTAAGGGTGATGCTACTTCACAGTCTATTGCTGCTGCATCTATTCTTGCTAAGGTTGCAAGAGACAGATATATGAAACAGATTGATGAGGAACTACCAGAATATCAGTTTTCAAAGCATAAAGGCTATGGAACAAAACTTCACTATGAAATGATTGAGAAGTATGGTATTTCCAAGTATCACAGACCGAGTTTCTTGAAAAAGGTGCTTAACAAATGAGCTACAATAACGCAAGAAGCATAGGAAATATCGGCGAAAATGCCGTTTGTGATTTCCTTGTGAGAAACGGTTATGAAATTATTAAAAGAAATTTCACCATAAGAGGTGGCGAAATTGATATAATTGCTATGAAAGGTGATGTTGTGGCTTTTGTTGAAGTAAAGACACGCAAACCAAATTCTCTAGAAGACGGAGAAAGTGCAATTACATACAGAAAGAAAAGCCTTATAGTTAAAACTGCTGAGGCTTATGTACATAAATTCGGAAGAGATGATGATATGTACAGATTTGACGTTGCTATTGTTACTTGTGACAGAGGCGTTATTAAAAAAATCAAATATTATGCAGGTGCATTTGACGCCAGCAAATAATATAAAGAAGGGTGTATTTCAATGTACTACAAATCAACCAGAAACAGTGATGTAAATGTTACATCAGCACAGGCTATTGCTCAGGGTATTTCAAAAGACGGTGGACTTTTTGTTCCAAGTGAAATTCCTTCAATCAGCTTTGATGACATTAAAAAACTCGGTGATATGAGCTATGCTCAGAGAGCTGCTTTTGTTTTCGGTAAATTTCTTACTGATTTTACTGATGCAGAAATTGCTTACTGTGTAGATAACGCTTACAGCACAAATAATTTTGAAACAGAAAATATCTGTGAGCTTGCTCATCTTTTTGACGGCACATATATGCTTGAATTGTGGCATGGTCCTACATGTGCATTCAAGGATATGGCTCTCCAGATTCTTCCTTATCTTCTTACTACTTCAACAAAGAAGATTAACCTTGATAAGAAGGTTGTAATTCTTGTTGCTACATCAGGAGATACAGGTAAGGCTGCTCTTGAAGGCTTTAAGGACGTTCCTGATACACAGATTCTTGTTTTCTATCCAGAAGACGGCGTTTCTGCTATGCAGAAAAAGCAGATGACAACTCAGGAAGGTAATAATGTTGGTGTTTGCGCTATCAAGGGTAACTTTGACGACGCTCAGAATGGCGTTAAGGCTATCTTTACAAGCGAAGAAGTTGCTGACAAGCTTGCTGAAAATGGATTTATGTTCTCATCAGCTAACTCAATCAACTGGGGCAGACTTGCACCACAGATTATTTACTACGTTTCTTCATACGCACAGCTTGTTAAGGATGAACAGATTGCTCTTGGTGATAAAATCAATATCGTTGTTCCAACAGGTAACTTTGGTAACATTCTTGCCGGCTACTACGCAAAGAAGATGGGTATTCCTGTAAACAAGCTTATCTGTGCGTCAAATGCAAATAACGTACTTACAGAATTCCTTACAACTGGTGTTTATAACAGAAACAGACAGTTCCACACAACAATTTCACCTTCAATGGATATTCTTATTTCTTCAAACCTTGAAAGACTTCTTTACCATATCTGTGGCGAAAATGACGCTACTATCAGAGATTGGTTCGGCAAGCTCGCTTCAGAAGGCAAGTATGAAGTAAGTGATGACGTTAAGGCTATTCTCAAGGATGAATTCTACGCAGGTTGCTGTGATGACGAACAGACAAAGGCTTGCATTGATGAAATCTTCAAGAAGTATTCTTATATCTGCGACACTCATACAGCTGTTGCAGTTAAGGTTTATGAGGATTATGTAAAGGCAACAGGCGACGAAACAAAGACAGTTATCGCTTCTACTGCAAGCCCATACAAGTTCTCAAACAGCGTTCTTGACGCACTTGGTGCATTTGATGCTGATGCTGATGAATTTGCACTTGTTGACAAACTTTGTGAAATCACAAAGCTTGACGTTCCTGCTTCACTTGCTGAACTCAAGGACAAGGAAGTAAGATTCACTTCTTCAATTGACAAGAATGATATGAGAGAATTCGTTCTTTCAACACTCGGAATTTAATCTTAAAAATATGTAGCCGTCAGTTTTATACCGACGGCTCATGTTGTGATATAAGTTAATTAGTTCTTAGCCTTGAATGTCTTGCATACTGTTTCATCGCAACAATCAGGCTCGTTACAACAACGACAAACCTGAATCTTGCCTGCAACACATTCCTTTGAATCTCTGTTATAAACGCAGTTGCTTACATCACAGTTGATTCCGTAAATTCTTTCTTCCATTTTTGTATACCTGCCTTTATAGACTTTTTCGGACTTTTGCCCGTGAATTTATTATTGACCGATTTTTTTAAAATATTACTGAAACGGAGGTATTGTTCTGGCATTATTTGTTATTGCTGACTTGCATTTGTCATTATCAGTTGATAAGCCTATGGATATTTTTGGTGGCTGGAATGACTATATGTCAAAAATCGAATACAATTGGAAAAATATTGTAAAAGATGAAGATACCGTTGTTTTGCCCGGTGATATTTCCTGGGGAATGAGTTTTAAGGATTCTTTAAAGGACTTTCAGTTTTTGAATTCACTTCCAGGTAGAAAAATTATAATGAAAGGCAATCACGATTATTGGTGGAATACCAAATCAAAAATGGATAAATTTTTCAAAGAAAATAACTTTGATACGCTGAATATTCTTCATAATAATCATTACGCTTATGAAAATATAGGGATTTGTGGTACAAGAGGCTGGATAAATGAAACTGATGTGCCTGCTGATAAAAAGGTGCTTGACAGGGAAGCAGGACGACTTACAATGTCCATTGAGTCAGCTTTAAAAGAAAACCTTAAACCAGTGGTTTTTCTTCACTATCCACCTATTTTTGCAAACGACTATAATTACGAAATTTTAGAAGTTCTGCATAAATTTGGTATAAAAAAGTGTTTTTATGGGCATATTCACGGGAGAGGGCATAGTTATGCGATAAACGGAACCCGTGACGGTATTGATTACAAGCTAATAGCAAGC
>JAFTNX010000114.1 GCA_017451665.1 Oscillospiraceae bacterium
TGACAGTAGTTCATACAGCACTTTTCAGCATGGGCTGGTTCCCTGAGGTTGTTGAAAAGGTAGCTTCACTTGGCTGGAAGCTCAACATTATGTCACCTCTTAACTGTGGCGCATTTACAATGCTTACCTCACTTGTTATCTGCCCACTCGTAAGCCTCTTTACTATGAAAAAAGACGGTAGCGAACTTGAAACAGCCAACAAAGCATTTGAATGTATCGTAAAATAATTCTGCAAGAATTATTTTTCAATGCACAATGCACAAGTAAGGTGTCGGCTACGCCGACGGATTAAAAAAGACAAAAATCAAGAGCAGGAGAAATCCTGCTCTTTTTTGTTTTAGTCCACTTGACAACAAAAAACGAATGTGCTATACTAAATAGGATATTGAAAAAGGCTATGACTGAGATTTCAGTAGCTTTGGGAAATGGATTTAAAGAGAGCAGTTAGTTTGCTGAGATAACTGTATTTCCACCTTTTAGCGAATTTCGACTCACGAGCTGTCTGTGAAAAGCAGAATGTAACCACTGCATTAAAGTGGAATTGAGTGGCGTATGTTTTTATAAATGTATGCAATTTGAGTGGTACCACGGGAATTTTTCCGTCTCATGTTTTTTACATGGGACGGTTTTTTATTGTGGAAATTTATCGGAAAGGAAAAGAACTATGGACGAGAAAATTATCGACCTGAAAAAGGAACTTGACGCTGAACTTATGTCAGCTGAAAATGTGGCTGACCTTGAAAACATCAGAGTAAAGTATCTTGGCAAAAAGGGAAGCGTTACTGACCTTCTCAAAGAAATGAAGAATTTGTCAAATGAGGAAAAAAAGACTTTCGGACAGAAAGTAAATGAACTTAAAAATGAGGTTTCTGATAAGATTGCTGAAAAAATGGACGACCTCAAAAAGAAAGAACTTGAAAAAGAACTTAACGCTATGCCTGAATTTGACGTGTCAATGCCACCTGCACTTGACAGAGGTTCATACCACCCTATCACACTTGTTCAGAGACAGTGTGAGGCTGTTTTTAAGTCAATGGGCTTTGCTGTTGAGGATTATAGCGAAATAGTTACTGACTATGAATGCTTTGAGGCACTTAATATTCCAAAACACCACCCTGCAAGAGATATGCAGGATACCTACTACCTTGAAAACGGCCAGCTTTTAAAGTCACATACTTCTGCTGCTCAGAACGCTATTTATAAGAAGTATAAGGACGCACTTGTTAACGAAGGTAAGCCAATCAAGGCTATTTTCCCTGGAAGATGCTTCAGAAATGAGGCTACCGACGCTTGTCACGAAAATACATTCTTCCAGATGGAAGGCGTAATGGTTGATAAGGATATTTCAATTTCAAGCCTTATTTTCTTTATGAAGACAATGCTTTCAGAAGTGTTCAAGAAGGATATCAAGGTAAGACTCCGTCCTGGATTCTTCCCATTTGTAGAACCTGGATTTGAGCTTGATATAAGCTGTCTTATCTGTGGTGGCGACGGCTGTCCTTCATGTAAGCATAGTGGCTGGCTTGAGCTTTGCCCTTGTGGAATGATTCACCCTGAGGTATTAAAGGCAGGGGGAATTGACCCTGAGGAATATACAGGCTTTGCATTCGGACTTGGCCTTACAAGACTTGCTATGATGAAGTACGGAGTAAAGGATATCCGTGACCTTAATAGTGGAAGCCTTAAAAGCCTTTCACAGTTTACTGATGACGAATAGGGAGGGTTTTTAATATGTTATTGTCTATGAACTGGATTTCAGACTTTGTTGATTTGACAGGTCTTGATAAACTTAAACTTATCAGTCAGTTTTCACTTTCAACTGCTGAGGTTGAAAACGAAATTTTCTTTAAGGGAAGCGATATCAGTGGTATCGTTGTAGCTGAAATCAAATCGGTTGAAGAACACCCTGAAAGCAAAAAGCTTCACCTTTTAAAGGTTGACGCAGGCGACGGCGCACTTACTGACGTTGTTTGTGGCGCACCAAACGTAAGAGTTGGTATGAAAACTGCTTTTGCTAAGGTTGGCGCTAAAATCGGCGAAATCGAAATTACACCAAGAAAGCTTGCAGGCTATACTTCAAACGGAATGTGCTGTAGCGAAAGAGAAGTTGGTATCAGCGACGAACATAGCGGTATTATGGATATTACCGAGGATGTTGCACTTGGTACTGATATCAAGGAACTTTATCAGATTGAGGATATTATCTTTGAGGTTGACAATAAGTCACTTACAAACCGTCCTGACCTCTGGGGACACTACGGTATCGCAAGAGAATTTGCAGCACTTGCCGGCAGAGAATTAAAGCCACTTGATTGTGTTGACCTTGCACAGTATAAGGACCTTCCACAGATTGATATGAAAATCCTTGACCCACTCTGTCAGAGATATTCATGCTTGCAGGTTGAAAACATCACTAAGAATGTAAGCCCTGTAAATATGAGAATCAGACTTTTCTACTGTGGAATGAGAGCTATAAACCTTCTTGCTGACCTTACAAACTACCTTATGCTTGAAATGGGACAGCCAATGCACGCTTTCGACTCAAGAAAGGTAAGTAAGCTCCGTATCAAGAGATTTGACGAACCATTCAAGTTCCAGACACTTGACGGTGTTGAAAGAAATATCGACGAAAATACTCTTATGATTTGTAACGATAATACCCCGGTTGCTATTGCTGGTATTATGGGTGGTCTTGATAGCGAAATCGTAGAGGATACAACAACTCTTACACTTGAATCAGCTACCTTTGACCCTGTTTCAATCAGAAAGTCAACTGTAAGACTCGGCCATAGAACAGACGCTTCTATGAGATATGAAAAGTCACTTGACCCTGAAATGACAGTTACAGCTATCGCAAGATTTGTTAAACTTCTTCTTGATATCGACAGCGAAGTAAAGGTTGTTTCTTCACTTACTGATGAATACGCTTTTAAGTATGAAACAAGAAACTTAAGCTTTGATAAGAGCTTTGTTGATAAGTATACAGGTATTGAAATTTCTAACGATACAATCGTTAAAACTCTCATTTCTCTTGGCTTTGGCGTTAAGAATGAGGGGGATAAGTTTGATGTGACAGTTCCAAGCTGGAGAGCTACAAAGGACGTTACAATCAAGGCTGATATCATCGAAGAAATTACAAGAATTTACGGCTATGATAACTTTGACGTTCATACAGCTTATGCTCCACTTTATCCTGTAAGAGCAGATATCGGAAAGTCTGTTGAGGATAAGATGAAGGACATTCTCGTAAAGAGATACTCAATGCACGAGCTTCACTCATATGTGTGGGCATATTATGACGAATATAAGGCTCTCGGTATCGAAATCGAGGATAATATCAAGCTTGTAAATGCTACAAACCCTAATATCGAAACTATCCGTAAGTCAATTATTCCTACACAGCTTTGCCAGGTTAAGTATAATACACAGTTCAATGCTGACTTCGGCGTGTTTGAAGTGGGCAGAGTTGTTGACGGCGTTAAGGCTGATAACCTCTGCAACGAAAAGAAAAAGCTTGCTGTTACACTCTTCTCAAAGACAAAGAGCGTTGAAACTCTTTACTTTGACCTTGTGAATATCCTTTCTGTAATGGCTGACGACATCAAGCACGAGGCACTTTCTTTTGAAAAAATAGAAGCTACACATTCATATCAGCATATCAAGAATCTTAACGCTGTTATCTGTGGTGGCGTGAATATCGGTGAAATCGGCGTTGTTCACCCACTTGTTTCCAAGAAGATTGATAAAAAGGCAAGCATCGTTTATGCTGAAATCGACGTAAATACATTTGCAAATATCCAGAATGCAAGCATCAAGTACGAAGAACCGAGCAGATTCCCAGAAATGGAAATCGACCTTTCATTTGTTTCACAGAGCTTTGCACCTGTATCAGATGCTATCAAGAATGCAAACTGTGAACTTATCAAAAAGGTGAGCGTAATTGATACTTATGCTGATGAAACAGGTAAGTCAATTACTACAAGACTTGTTTTCTCACACCCAGAGAGAACTCTTACAAGAGAAGAAGTAATGGCTGTCTGTGACGGTATTATCGCAGAACTCGAAGCAAAGGGAATAGCACTTAAAAAGTAATTGACAATTGACAATGGACAATTGACAATTTTGGTGTTGCCTACGGCAACAGATTTTTAAAATAAAAATTAAGAGTAGGAGAAATCCTGCTCTTTTTTGTCTATTTATATGAAAAAATTAACTCCCGACGCTTGCGATAGCAAACGTCAACACCCGAGCACGCAAAACTTCTATATTTTACAAA
>JAFTNX010000010.1 GCA_017451665.1 Oscillospiraceae bacterium
GTGTTAGTCCTCCATTGCAAGTGACAGAATATACTGTCCGTATTCTGTCATTTTAAGTTCTTCGCCAAGTTTACGAAGCTGTTCTGTTGTAATGAAACCTCTTCTCCAAGCGATTTCTTCAATACAAGAAATATAAAATCCCTGCATTTCCTGAACAGTCTTAACAAAACCACTTGCCTTATGCATACCCTTTGGAGAGCCTGTATCAAGCCAGCTCATACCTCTTCCCATAAGAGTAACTTTAAGCTGACCTTTTTCAAGGTAATGATTATTGATTGAATTAATTTCAATTTCTCCACTAGCTGAAGTCTTAACATTCTTTGAAATATTTACGACTTCATTATTATAGAAATAAAGGCCTGGAACTGCGTATTCCGACTTTGGATTTTCAGGTTTTTCCTCGATTGAAATAACATTTCCCTCGTTATCAAATTCAACTACGACAAATTCTCTTGGATTTTTAACTGGGTATCCAAAAATAGCTGCGCCGTTTTCTTCTGCCTGAGTCATAGCTTTTTTAAGAATTCTAGAAAAATAATTTCCATAAAATACATTATCACCAAGAACAAGGCAGACGCTATCATTACCGATAAATTCATCACCAATGATAAAGGCATCAGCAAGCCCTCTTGGCTTGTCCTGAATTTTATACTCAATATGTACACCAATTTTCGAACCGTTGCCAAGGAGTTTTTCATAGTTAGGGGTATCCTCAGGTGTAGAAATAATAAGGATATCCTTAATACCTGCAAGCAAAAGCACTGAAAGTGGATAATAAATCAGTGGCTTATCATAAATAGGTAGAAGCTGTTTGCTTACTGCTATTGTATTTGGGTAAAGTCTTGTTCCCTTACCTCCAGCTAAAATTATACCTTTCATTTTTCCCCCTAAATGTTAAACAAAATTTTTCACACACTTATACAAGATAAATTATACCACTATAACGTCAAAAAGTCAATTAAAACTGCTCAAAAACAAGTAATTTGGTACAAATTACAAAATCGTTTAAGTAAAAAATTGAAATTTGTTAATTTTTTAACTGTGTGGCATATAGTGTATACGTTTACCTTTAATGCACAATATATATTGTATTTTTTGAACAAATCGTCGGTGTTCACCAACAATTGTTAGTATGCAAACAATTATAATACTATATACTATAATTGTCAAGAACAATTGTAGGTGGTGTTTTATGAAAAAAGTGCTTGCAGAGCGATTAAAAAAGTGCCGTAAAGAAAGAGGTTTTACTCAGAGTCAGGTTGCAATTTACTGCGACATAACCGAAAAAGCCTATCAGAATTATGAGTTTATGACGAGAGAGCCGAAGCTTGAAATTCTGGTGAGAATTGCCGATTTATATGGTGTTTCTCTTGATTATCTTGTAGGCAGAGAATAACCCACACCGATAAAGGTGTGGGATTTTTTTTCACAAAAAAACAACAGCCTCACGTCTGATATCATGGCGTGAGGTTGTGAGGTATATACACTTCAAGTCGTCGGAGATGTGCACCTCTCCTATGGCTTTGTTTTAGACAGGAATTGAGCACGAATAAATTTCCTTCCTGTCACAAGTATTATTTTAGCATTTTCCCCTACCCTTTTCAATAGGTTTTCGGAGAAACTTTTCGACACAATTCGACATTTTATTAACATTTCAGAAACAAAATCCCCCGACAATTATGAAACTGTCGGGGGGTTGGTTTTTAATATTCTTTTATTATCCGAGAACTACTGTGATGTTTGTCTGTTCTGTCATCTTACATTCGCAAACAAAGTTTCCGTCGAGCTTTTCGCCGTTAACAGTAACACTCTTAACGCCACTCTGAACGTGGTCTGGGTTCTGGATATCGATTGAAAGGTGCTTACCTCTGAAGTTCTTTTCAATCTTGAAGCCGTCCCAAGCTGCAGGGATTGAAGGGTCAATAACAAGGCCTTCAGCGTTTGGTCTCATACCACAGATACCTTCTACGCAGCCTACCATTACAGTTGAACCTGTACCTGTAAGCCAGTGAACGTGTGAACGTCCTGCGTATGGTGAACGTGTTGATTCAGTAAACTGACCGTGAACGTATGGTTCGAGAATTCTGATTTCAGCCTTATCGTTCATAGCAGCCGGTGAGCTTTCCATAAAGTATTCAAATGCTCTGTCACCGTGACCAAGGAGAGATTCAGCAAGAATAGCCCAGCCCTGTGTCTGTGAGAAGATACCGCCGTTTTCCTTAGTATCTGGGTTAAAGATGTGCATAAGAGCACCGTCAAAGTAGTGGTCAACGTATGGTGGGTCCATAACCTTAACGCCGTATGGTGTATTAAGGAGTTCGTGAACGCTTTCCATTGACTTTTCAGCCTGTTCCTTAGAAGCAAAGCCTGAAATTACGCCCCATGACTGTGGGTTGAGCCACATTGAAGCTTCAGGGTCCTTCTTAGCACCAACAACTACGCCGTCTTCACGGATACCACGGATAAATCTGTCTTCATCCCAGCAAGCTTCGAGGCTCTTGCCGAGTTCAGCCTGTACCTTTTCGATGTACTGAACATATTCTGTATCGTTTCTTTCTTCTGCGTAGCCCTTGATAACTGACATAGCGTAGTAGAGCTGGAATGCAACGAATGTTGATTCGCCCTTCTTACCCATTCTGAGACAGTCGTTCCAGTCAGCGTGGAGACCTGCTGGCATTGAATGTGCACCAAGTCTTTCCATTGAGAATCTGATAGCGTTCTTGAGGTGGTCGTAAACTGTATCTTCACCACCGTTAGCGTATACGATAACTTCGTCGAGGAATGCCTTATTACCGCTTTCACCGATATACTTAACGATTGTTGGGAAGAGCCAGAGAGCGTCGTCAGCTCTGTATGATGGGTGACCTGTTTCCTTAGCGTAAACTGAATTTTCATCATTTTCATCAGGAACAGTTTCGTGACCTGCGTTATGGTTGAACTTAACAAGTGGGAGTCCTCCACCGTTATCAACCTGTGCTGAAATCATAAATCTGATTTTTTCAGCAGCAAGCTCAGGATTGATATGGATAATACCCTGGATATCCTGAACAGTATCTCTGTAACCGTAGCCGTTTCTCAGACCACAGTAGATAAATGAAGCAGCTCTTGACCAGATAAATGTGATAAAGCACTGGTAAGCATTCCAAACGTTAACCATGTTGTTGAATTCTTCTGATGGTGTTTCAATCTGAAAGTTATTGAGCTGTCCGTGCCAGTAGTCAACGAGTTCCTTAACTTCTGCGTCAACCTTACCAGCTTCCTTATAGCTTTCAAGAATAGCTGTTGATTCAGCAGGGTCCTTCTGACCTACAACGTAGATAAGTTCGATTGTTTCGCCTGCTGCAAGCTTAGCTTCTGACTGGAGTGCGCCACAAGCATTTGAGTTATAGTTCATAGCATTATCGCAAACGCCGTTTTCAACAGCGATTGGGTTAGCGTATGTTCTGTATGGTCCGATAAAGCTGTCAAGGTTACCGTTATATGACTTAACGTCAGCGCCTACCATACCGAAAAATCTTTCTCTATGGTTTGAACCTGTTGCATCCTTACCACTGTTTTCATTGATGTGCTGCATAATCTTGTTGCCTTCAAATGAAGTTCTTGTGATAAAGAGTGTATACTGGAGGTTAACCTGGTCCTGTTCGTAGTTGTTTTCGTTTGTGAATTCAACGAAACCGAACATTGAAAGGTTTCTTTCCTTATCGCTGTTATTTGTAATCTTAGCTCTCCATACTTCGTATGTCTTGTTAAGTGGAACGTAGTATGTAACTTCTGAATGGATATCAGAATAGTCAGCCTTCATTGTTGTATAAGCTGTACCATGGTGACATTCTGACTTATACTGGTCAAGTGGCTTACCAACTGGCTGCCATGATGCTGACCAATAATCAGCTGTATCGTTATCTCTGATGTAGATATAACGTCCAGGAAGTGAAATATTTGTGTTGAAACGATAACGGATATGTCTTCCGTTTGCACCACTCTTTACAAAGCTGTAACCCCCAGCATTGTTAGAAATGATTGCGCCGTACTCTGGTGAACCGAGGTAGTTAGCCCAAGGAGCCGGAGTATCAGGTCTTGTGATAACGTATTCTTTGTTTTTGAGGTCAAAGTATCCGTACTGCATGCTTTTTTCTCTCCTTAACATATAAAAATTTACATCATGCTGTATACCACAGCAGTTATAATTATAATAACACAATCCCCCGTTTTTTACAAGGGGTTAAAACTTTAAAAATTGATTTCAATCGTTTAATATTATGAATATTATTTTAATCTTTTTATCACAATCGTACAGATTATAACCATGTTGCAGATGTTAATCTACAACGGTTGCAATCGTCGCAGCGTGATTGAGCAAGCTCATCACTCCTTGCTCCGATTGAACAAAATTGTCCTTAACACAAAAAATGCCTTACTCGCAAAAGTAAAGCATTTGAATTTTTCTTTATTATCTGAATATTCTGTTTTCGTAATCGGTGAAATACACTTCTAATGTTATATTATTTTTTTCCAAGTCAATATAATGCTGGTCGTTTTGTTTTTCAAGGTCTTCTTCCCAAAAGCCGATATTTATAATATCTCCGACCTGCATTTCGTATTTGTCAGAAATATCATCGCCTTCCTCGAAAAGACAAGCATATATACGACCTACTTTTAATTTTATCATATCGTCTTTATTTACAAGTTGAGTTCTGTCTTTTGTGCATTTTACAATAATTGTACCATCGGCGTTAATCTCAATGATTTCAGCACTTATACTTTCTCTGTGGCCTGGTCCGTCAGGCTGTTTCTCGTATTCATTTTCATCATTCAGATGATTAACGATTAAAATTATGCCAACAACAAGAGCTACCAAAAGTACCGAGCATATTAGAATTATAGGTTTTTTATTTTTAGTCACAGCACACCTCACTATAAATTCCTGTTAATATTTTACTGTATTCTATCATATTTTAATACCCAAATCAATATACACATTCCACAAAATACAAATTCACATTTTGTAGTATAATGTCATAATATGAATTACGGGCGTGAAAGTCCGTGAAAAACTACGAAAGGAAAATGGTAAATGGAGATTTTTGACAAGGATTTGTTAGCAAAAATCATCAGAAACGACGGCAGAGTTCCCGTTGACGCTACAAACTGCGAATGCGACCAGCCTCAGGGTGTTTTCCCTGATGAAATGCCGATAGGTATGTGTTACGTTCCAATGCAGAAATGGGAAATGCTTTACGACGAGGGTGAGGGACTTGACAGAGGTACGATTTTCAAAGCCCTCGACAAGCCTTTCACAGGAGAAAGGGGCGTTTTGTTTGATGACTGAAAAGCAGATGCTTTTAAGCAAAGTGAGAAAATACTCTTTTGCACTTGATGAAGCAAGACTTTTTCTTGACAGCCACCCTGACTGCTCGGAAGCTGTAAAATACTACGAAAAGAACTTGGCACTTTACAACAAGGCAGTTGAGGAATACGAAAGAAGATTTGCGCCAATCGGCTGTAATGGTGCAGTTAAAAACGGAAAATGGGTGTGGAACACTACACCGTGGCCTTGGGAAAGGAGTGAAAACTAATGTGGAGCTATGAAAAGAAGCTTCAGTATCCCGTCAACATCAAAAATCCAAACCCTGCAGCTGCTAAAATTATTATTTCTCAGCTTGGCGGTCCTGACGGTGAGATTAGTGCGTCATTGCGTTATCTCAATCAGAGATTTGCTGCACCTTGCAGAGAGGTACAGGGAATTTTAACAGACATCGGTGTATCTGTATCGGAATATGACATTTCAAAAACACAAAAAGAAAAAACGCTTCTGTTTACTTTAATGTAAATCGGAAGCGTTTATTTTTTCTGCTGTTCAGCGTTATCACGGATTTTCAGAAGTATAATATACTTTTCTAAATCCTCAACACTTTCATTTGAAAGATAGTTATAGTCATTTAAAAGCTTTGAGAGAAATTCAGGATATTGCTGATATGGATTTTCAATA
>JAFTNX010000115.1 GCA_017451665.1 Oscillospiraceae bacterium
GTGTACTGTGTAAGTTTTCCCTCTCTTGTAAGGTCAGGAAAATCCCATTGTCTTAAAACCTCGTATGTTGCAATAGCAACGGTATTTGAAAGATTAAGACTTCGAAGATTATTTCTCATAGGAACTCTCACGCAGTTTTTTCTGTTTTCAAAGAGAAGTTTTTCAGGAAGTCCCTTATCTTCTCTCCCAAAAACAAGATAGCAATTATTTTCATAACTTACATCGCTGTAAGTATTTTCTCCCTTTGTGGTAAAAAAATAATATTCGCCTTTATTTTTCTCAAAAAATTCTTCAAGATTTTCGTATTCGTAAATTTCAAGCTTATCCCAATAGTCAAGTCCTGCCCTTTTAAGCTGTTTATCGGTAATTGTAAACCCATAAGGCTTTACAAGGTGCAAAGCAACTCCCGTTACAGCGCAGGTTCTTGAAATATTTCCTGTATTCTGTGGGATTTGTGGTTCAACAAGAACTATATTGAGTTTGTGTATCATAAAAACTTTCCTTTATTTTATGCTTTTCCAAGATAGTCATTTATTCCTTTAAAAATTGTAAAAGCAACCTTTTTCTGATAGCTTTCTGTCATCAGCAGGTCAGCCTCTTCAGGATTTGAAAGAAATCCACATTCAATCATAACAGACGGCACTTCTGCGTAATAAATCAGGTACAAATCGTCGCCTGTCAGCTTGACTTCCCTTTCGTTATCAGGCTGAATATTATCAACAAAAGCCTGCTGTAAACAAAGTGCAAGGTTAACGCTGTCGGGGTTAGTTTCGCTATAAAACATCTGTGCCCCGTTATATTTTGAATCAGTATACTGATTCTGATGAATTGAAAGTGCAATAGCATTATCACAGCTATTGAATATTTCAAGGCGGTTTTTCATATCAGATTTCTTCTGATTTGAAAGCCCTGTAATTCCTTCGTCGTGAATGGATTTATCGCTGTCCCTTGTAACCACAACCTCATAACCATAGGCTTCAAGAAGGGCTTTAAGATTAAGCATAATATTAAGGTTTATCCCCTTTTCGCTGACACCATTATAGGAAACACAGCCACCGTCCATTCCGCCGTGACCTGCGTCAAGGATAATTGTAGGAAGGTCGTTTTCGCTTACCCACGCTGTGGAAGTCACAACAGCTTTTTCTTCACCCGCTGTTTTAATATTGTCAGCAAAACCCACAGCCACAAGATAACACACAACCAGCACAAGCGTGCTTATCATTTTAAATTTACTCACATCTACACCCCGTCTCACAAATTCTAATAAAATTTATGTGACGGCATTTAAAAATATGAGTTAAATTCCGTTATCTCTGCCCTTATACATTACCTTTTCAGCAACATCTATATTCTCATATCCCACTCTGTAAACTATAACACAGGTAAGGAAAATAAAAATCTGCATAAAATACATAATTACAATTGCCCCGATATTATATTCAAGAGGGTTTCCGATATGTCCATGAATAGGAATATCAACCATAGGCACAAAGTATGTATTGAAAAGGTGAAACAGTGCGCACCAGTTTCTCGGAATTATATCAAGGTAAGCAATAAGTGCAACAGTAGAAACTATCAGTCCCGGAAGCATCATAAAAATCCCCATTGGAATTCCGAAATTCTTACAATCAGGCTTTTTCTTGTATTTAACGTTATCCTTTACCTTTGAGCTGAATTTTAAAATATAGTCAGCAAGCAGTCCACAAACAACTCCCGTTGTACAAAGTCCCACAAGAAAGCTGACAATAACGCCCTTTCCATAAACGAACATATAAACCATAAGTATCATAGTACAAGCAAGGTCAGCTATAAGAAGTCTTACATAGCCACCTAAAATTTTCATAAGCTTGTCGTGTCTGTCCATAGTATCTCTTCCCTCACAAAAAAATCTAATACATACACAATTATTTTACCACATTATAAATTAAATTGCAACAAATAATTTATTAAACATTTGCTGTATAATTTCACTCAGATTACAAATAATATCACGGAAAGAAGGTTTGTTATGATAAAAAAAGATGATGACACAAAGATATACATTCCAAAAGAAAAGAAAAAATTCATCACAAATACCACAGACAACTCCCCCACAAAAATATACAAGATAAAGAAAAACAGTTGAATAAATAAAAAATCTGTGGTAAAATGTTTTTGTAAAAAAACTTTTTGGGGTGGATTATGAAAACTGCTGTTGTTACAGGTGGCACAAGAGGAATAGGAAAAAGCATCAGCGAAATGCTTTTGAAAAACGGATACAGGGTTTTTGCTGTTTATTGTGAAAACGACGCTTGTGCTATGGAATTTAAAAATACACATAATGGCGAAATGCTTGAAATTATAAAGTGTGATATTTCTGACGGAAAAAACGTTGAGGATACTTTCAAGAAAATCGGTAATGTTGATTTGCTTGTAAACAACGCAGGGATTGCTGACATTAATCTTTTGACCGATTTAAGTGACGAAAGAATTGAAAGAATAATTTCTGTGAATTTAACCGGTGCGATTTTTACCACAAAGGCTGTTTTGCCGTATATGGTAAATCAGAAGTGCGGAAACATCATTAACATCTCTTCAATGTGGGGCGAAGTTGGTGCTTCCTGCGAGGCTGTTTACAGCGCTGCAAAGGCAGGGCTTATTGGCTTTACAAAAGCTATGGCTAAGGAAGTCGGTCTTAGTGGAATTCGTGTAAACTGCATCACAGCAGGAGTTATTATGACCGAAATGAACAAAAACCTCGACGAAGAAACCATCAATTCCCTGAGAGAAGAAACACCTTTGAACAAAATCGGCACTCCTGATGACGTTGCAAACGCAGTTGAATATCTTATCTCTGAAAAAGCGTCATTTATCACCGGTGAAGTCCTCAAAGTCAACGGAGGCCTCGTAATTTAGGGGTTTTGCAAATAGTGTAAAGATATTTCACTTTACATATAAAAGCATACAAAAAACGCATCTCAGCGAAGAGATGCGTTTAATTTTTTATTATTTATTTGCAAGATAAGCCTCTGTATCAATCGGATAGCAGGTCAGGTCAGGAAGCTCTGACAAAGTGAGAACTCTGTCATGAGAATAAACCTTCTGCCATGTTTCAAGTGGTGTATACTGGTCAGAAAGCTGTGCGTCCTTGAGAGTAAATTCACCACTCCATACTGAGAACCATGACCATCTTGTTCCCTCTGTCATACAAAGGTCCGGGTCTGGGATTACGCCGTTTTCTGAAAGAGCGATAATCTTATTTGTTGAAGTAGAGCCCTTGATATAATCAAAGATTTCCTTCTGAGTTGTTGTATCGTGTTCGGCAGCATAAATATCATAGCTAATCATATCAACATATTCATCGCCAGGATACCAGTCTACATTCTGTGCATTCCATACCCAGATAAGATTGTCAATCTTATGGTAGTTTGTAAGTCTGTCATAAAGGAGAATCCACAACTGCTTATATGGTTCTGCACCTGATGTTCCCCACCAGAACCAAGGGTTATTCCACTTAGGGTCGCCACCTGCTTCGTGAAGTGGTCTCCACAAAATCGGAATATCCATAGCTTCAAGTTCCTTAAGTGCTACTGCAATAGCGTCAATGTCGCTTAAAAGCTTTTCATAGCCTTCAGGGTCTTCACCACTAAGAGCCTTGCCCAGATTAAAGTTTGTGGAATCAGCGTAAAATCCTCTCCACCAAGGCTGGTCATTTACTTCGAGGTAGCCGTCAGGAGCATTCCAATGCCATGCAAGTGTTACAATACCGCCCTTGGCATTCCATTCCATAGCGTGAAGGATTACATTTGAAGTTGAACCATGTGACACACGGCTTGGCGAAAGTTCGATAAGGTCAAGTCCCATAATAGCAGGATAGTCGTTGAACTGTCTTTTAAGTTCCTTGAATTCTCTTGATTCAAGACCACCTACGCCACTATTTTCAGCAGCATAGTTACCTGAAATAATATATTTTCCATAAACGTCAACAAGGAAGCTGTAAAGACGCTTTGTTCTGTCGCTTGCATTTGGATTTGAAAGTGTTTTTGAAACCTCAAACAATGCAGGGTCAACAGCTGCAGCTGCGCTTATTGTGAACTTGTCAACATAAATTCCTGTATTATCATAAGCAACAGAAATTTTTCTTGTACCCTCTTCAAGCTCGATTTTTTCAAGCTTATATTCAGCAAAGTTATTACTGTCATTGATTTTAAGTGAAGTTACCTTTTCGCCGTCGATAAGCACTGAACCCATCTTTTCAGATGCGTCACCACCTGCGATAAACACAAGGTCATAAACTCCACCGTCAGCAATTTCTACTTCAAACTCAACTGATGCGCCAGCAGAAGAAACTGCTGCAAAGCCTTCACCGGAGAATTCCCCTAAAAACTTACTGTTGTATGTAGTAGTTGAGCCTACATATGTACCACTTTCCCCTTCAATTTCAACCTTGAAATCAGGGTCAACATTGCTTTCAATCACAAAGTCGCTCAAATCAAAATCCCCGAGAGTTTCCACAACCTCTTTTACAGGTGGCTTAACGTCTTCAGGAAGCTTTTCGGTAGCTTCAGTAGTTGTTTTCTTTTCTTCCTTATTATCCTTGTCACCACAAGCAGTAACTGAAAGACACATAACTACTGCAAGCATTCCTGCAATAATTCTTTTTATCTTCATAGCTATACTCCTAACTACATAAAATATTATAACTTTAATATATCATATTTTTAATCAAAGTCAAGGCAATTTCAGACACTTTTACAATCCATTAAAACTATTAAACGGTTTCGTTATTTTGAAAACGATTTTTGTGAACAAAATAAAAAGAGCAGATTTCTCTGCTCTGTAATTATTCAACAAGTCTTTTGATACAGGTGATGTGATTATATCTTGCAACTGTATCTGAATATGAAACAACAATTCCTGTTGCATAGCTTTCAGCGTGAATAATTTTTCCGTCGCCGATATAAAGTGCAACGTGATAGATTGAAGAATAGCTGCTTCCACCGTAGAAAATAAGGTCGCCAGGCTTCATTTCGTTATATTTTACGCTTCTTCCGTAGTTAGCCTGCTGTGATGCCTTATGTGGAAGTTTAATTCCTATTTTAGCATAACACTGCATTGTAAGACCTGAACAGTCGGTAGCTCCCGGCTTACTTCCACCGAAAACATATCTTCCACCGACCATACTTCTTGCCATACTGATAACCTTGCTTATATCACCCGAATAAACCTCATTGGTATCCCCTGAGATATTCCCAGAAGTAGAGCCGTTTGCACCAGGTCCGTTATTGTTTGACTGATTGTTATTTGACTGATTGTTCTTTTCTTCCTCTTCTTTTTTCTGCTGTTCCAAAAGCTCCTGCTGAAGCTTTTCAAATTCAAGTCTTTCCTGTTCTTCCTTCTTCTGCTGTTCAAGTTCAGAAAGTGTATCTTCCACATCGTCCTTTTCAGCTTCAAGTTCAGCCTGCTGTTTGAAGTATTCCTCCTGCCACTTGAGAAGCTCTTCCTTACTCTTTGTACTTTCTTCATACAAAGCCTCAAGCTCGTCCTGTTCAGCAATAAGATTTGTAAGCTCTGTGCTGTATTCCTGCATTTTTACAGTAATCTCGCCACGTTTGATTTCAAGAGCCTCAACCTCAGCCTCCTGCTGTTTTTTAAGGTCTACAAGTTCATCAAGCACCTTATCGTCATAAGCAGCAACTCGCTTTATAAGTTCAACTCGCATAAGGGTATCATAAAAATCCCCAGAGCCCATAATTACATTAGCGTAAGTATCATTTCCCGAGATATACATAGCTCTCAGTCTTAATCCGAAGTCGTCAATTCCCTTAGTGATTTCCTCTTCTCTCTCGGAAATTTCCTTTTCAGACGCTCTGATTTGTTCGTCAAGCTGTGCAATTTCATTTTCCAAATCGGAAATATAAAATTCCATAGTAGTAATCTGGTCGAATGTATTTTTAATCTGTTCGTCAAGAATAGCCTGACGTTCGATTTCATTTTCGATAGAATTTTCTGTGCTGTCAAGCTTATTCTGAAGCTCCTGCTCCTTTTGTTCAAGGGCGTCAAGCTTCTGCTGATACTCGCTGATTTGTCCGTCAAGAGAAGTCGCAGAGGCATTTTCAGTATAATTTTCAGCCGGGTTTATAAGCATAGCACAGCATATAACAAAAGCTGTAAGTGTAGCAATAACAGATTTGAATTTCACTGCAAAATCTCCTTTCATAAAATCAATACAAGACAATTATAACAGAAATGGTTACAAATTGCAACCCTTTTGTAATATTTTACTATTTTTTCACAAACAAAAAAGACCGTCCGATTAAGACAGCCTTTCCTGTTAGAAATGGGGTATGTTTTTAAGAGGATTACGAATGATTTTGAGTTAGCCATTGCTAACTGCATTTATATATTACCATAGATTTTCTCTGTTGTCAATAGTTTTTCTAAAATTTTTTCCAAGAAAATTCTGCCAAAACAAAAAATCCCCTTACCTTTCGGCAAGGGGCATAACTATTAGTCTTCTTCGTCTTCTTCCGGCATATCCCAGTTATGATATACGTTCTGAACGTCGTCGTTTTCTTCAAGATGTTCAAGGAGAAGGTTCATCTTTCTGATTGCATCTTCATCTTCAAGCTTTGTATAAGTTGAAGGTACCTGTTCAACTTCAGCAGATTCAACCTTATAGCCCATTCCTCTCAAAGCTTCAGCAGCAGCTGAAAGGTCTGATGGTGCAGTTTCAACTTCAATTACGCCGTCTTCAATCTTAAAGTCAGCAGCGCCTGCCTCAAAGCAGTCTTCCATAATCTTGTCTTCGTCCTGGTTTTCGTATTCAATGACGATAATACCCTTCTGTGAGAACATAAATGATACACAGCCTGTTGTACCAAGGTTTCCACCAAACTTATCAAAATAATGTCTGATGTCGCCTGCTGTTCTGTTTTTATTATCAGTAAGGCATTCAACGATTACAGCTACACCGCTTGGACCATAGCCTTCATAAACGTTGTTTTCGTAGTTATTCTTATCGCCGTCACCAGCAGCCTTCTTGATAACTCTGTCGATGTTATCATTAGGCACGTTGTTTGACTTAGCCTTTGCAATAAGGTCACGGAGCTTTGCGTTATTGTTAGGGTCAGCGCCGCCTTCCTTAACAGCAACCATAATTTCACGTCCGATTTTTGTAAAGATTTTTGCCTTTACAGCATCAGAAGCTTCCTTTTTTCTCTTAATATTAGCCCATTTTGAATGTCCTGACATTTAAAATAACCATCCTTTCATATTTAAAAGCGTCAGCTTGAAATTACAAATTTATTCTTCCATATTCCAGATTACGTCAAAAAGCTCTTCAATTCTTTTTTCCTGCCCTGCAAGGTGAAGATACCCGAAAAGGCATTCCAAGGATGTAGCAGTTCTGTATTCAGCAACAGTTGAATGCTTAGGAGCTGTAATACCTGTCGCATTTCTGCCACGTCTCAAAACGTCCTGCTCCTCCTCAGTAAGCATATCCCTGATAAGCTCAACTCCCTTTGCCTGATATTCAGCGCAAACCTTTTTAACCGAAAGGTTATGAAGCTTAGCCACCGGCATATTACCTTTAAGGATTATGTATTCTCTCACAAGTTTTTCATAGATTACATCCCCGAGAAAAGCAAGTGCAAGAGGGCCGTACTGGTTTATTTCTCTTTTTTCAAGTTTGATATCCGTAAATTCCACTCCAATCACTAAGATAACTTATTAAGTATACCATATACTCTCAAAAAAATCAAGTCGCAAAAGCCTTATTTAGTGAGCTTTTCAAGATATTTTACGCCATAATAGTGACTTCCCACAAGTTCAGCACCATTTTTTATAGCATTTATGATTTTTTCAGTATTGGTATATGTAAAGATACAAGCCTTTACACCGTACTCCTTAAGAATTTCGCAGATTTTTTCGTTATAGGTCTTATCCGACATAGAAACCATCTTGATTTTTTGCTTTTTACAATAGTCAAGGGTATTTCTCACAGACTGATAATAATCCTTGTCATCATTCTTATTTTCAGCAACAAAATAAATAATTTCGCAATTAAGTTTCTTCTCCTTAAATACCAGAACATCTCTTTTACGTTGAAGTCTTACATAGATTTTAACATTATCAAGCTTGTCACGATACTCATTCAGGTTGTTTTCAAACTTCGAAAGCATATTCTGAAAATCATCTTCTGACGGTTTCCCAAGGTCAGCAATCAGTTTGATTTTTCTGTCTGAAACCAAAGACAATCTTTCAAGAAATTTTATAAAATCGCAAGGGGTGAAATTCGCATAATAAGATGAACTGAGATATTCCTCATACGAAAGGGGGATTTTTGCGTCTTCCCCCACTCTTGACATTCCAAGCGCTTTATATGTATTTTCATTCCAGCCGTTGACACACACCAGCTTATTGTCATTTGTAAGTCTTAAATCCACCTCAAAATTTCTATAACTATCATTCAGTGAATTTTCAAACGAATCAAGGCAGTTTGTATTATTATACTTGAATTCCATTCCGCCAAGTGCTGTTGCAAGCATATGCTTTTTATAATCAAGCTTTAATTTTTCTCTTTCGAGAGGCGAAACCTGCTTTTTTACGAAGCGTTTAATTTCCTTAAAGCCTGCGTTTCTGTTCTTCTTTGAAAGCTTTTTCTGTTTTTCGCCCAGAGCTTTTAAAAGTGCATTAACAGCGTTTTCAGCAGTAAGGTTATCTGCAGTTACAAATCTTTCAGGAAAACCGATTTTTTTACCCCACAAAGCAAGTTTTTCATTCCACACAAGTCCCACGCTCGGAATACCCATTGAGTATGCGATAATATTTGAGTGCATACGGGTAGCGATAACGCCCTTGAATTTACAGATATTCTCAACAAGCTGATGTGGTTTTGCAGGCTGAATAAGGATTTCCCCGTAACCGATATAAGAAACAAATTCTTTTGCAAACATCTCATCCTTATCAAGTCCGTTTGTAAACACGCACCACTTATAGCCTTGTTCTTCCAGTTTCAAGGCAGTTTCTTTCCAGAATTCAAGAAGGTATTCCTTATCTATTCTCTCAATTCCGTGGTCGGTGAAAATTCCCTCTCTCGCAAGTCCCAGCCCGATAATTTCAGAATTCTTATCAGCTGAAATTTCGCCATAGGTTTCATCACACCACACAGCAGGGTCAAAAACCTCTTTTATCAGAATTTCATCATTTTCAATATAATTTTCCACAAGGGTTTCAAGGTCGTCACGGACAGTTATCCCCTTAACGCAAGGGAGATTAAGTGCTTTTTTAAGAAGCTGACAGCGTTCATCTTTATCGTCGTAGCCTTCCACTCCCACAGCATTCAGAAACACGGGAACATTACATTCCTGGGCCTTTGAGATAAATTCCCAAAGAAGCTCATAAAAGGTTTCTGCCATAAATTTTACAAGTCCACCACCTGAAAACACCCCAGCGTCAGCGTATTCAATCTGGCAGGTATCCAGATTTTTAATATGCGTTCTCAGGATGTTATAGGAATACCTGCCTTTTCGGGTAGCCTTTTCAAGCATTTTGCAGGTGTTGTCAGCTATAACCAAATCACCGAGATTTCGGTTTGCAAGCTGCACAAGGAGGATATTGCATTTTTTCTTATAAGGGAAAACTTTGCGATAGGCTTTTTTCAAAAATGTCAACGCTGTCATAAGTCACGTCCTTTATACAATATATAGTAATAGTACCATAAAATGACAAAATATTCAATTGCTATTACATACAAAAAGAACGCCACTATTTTGTGACGTTCAGGAAATTACATATTCTTTTTCAATAAAACCACATTCTCGTCTGTGATTTGTTTCGGTGGGAAAAGCTCGATGCCGACAACACCGTATTTTTTCTGTTCTTCCGCAGAGTAATACTGCTCCATATCCAAGGGGTGTGCGGTGTCGATATCATCTGAAGTATATCCGCATTGCAAAAGCGGCAAGGTTTTGTATAGTTCTTCAAAACTGCCAAACTGATGCAGCCTCTTGACAGTTGCGCACAGCTTCTCGCCACTTAGTGTGTTCGTGAAGATGACGGTATCACCTGTTTTGATTTTTTGCCGCTTTTCATCATACAAACGAAGTTCAATTGTTTTCTCTCCACTCTTTATCATTTCAAACGGAGAAGAATTCAAATTCATTTTGTGCACGTCGATTTTCCGACTTAATAATACTACCGTCTCCACATGGCTCGATAGGATAGGCTGAATGTCTTTGCCGATTTTACAATCATGGGAACATATCCACGGCCTTTTCCACACTTTTGCTGTTTGTGGGAATATATCAGTAAAACTGGAATTTGTAAGTGGATTGAAGCAATCTACTTTTTTAATAATTTCTTTACTTCTTTTGCAAAAAGTACTGGCTCATCTCTTTGTGGAGAATGACCACAGTTTTTCATAATCACTAGCTTTTTATCCGGTGCTACAATTTCATCATAATACTTTTTCAGCAACTCAACACGACATTTCTTATCATACTCTCCCGAAATAAAATACATCGGAACAAAATATTCCTTTCCATTGTCATAGATATTCGCAGACAGCGTATA
>JAFTNX010000116.1 GCA_017451665.1 Oscillospiraceae bacterium
AAACTTTAAGTCTTTGGCAGGCTACAAAAAAAGAGCAGGAAAAATTCCTACTCTTAATTTTTTAAAATCCATCGGCGTAGCCGACACCTTAATTGTGCATTATGCATCGTGCATTGTGCATTGAAAAAAGCCTTTTGCCCTCACTTTTTAAGCCGAGCTTTAGCGAGGCGATAACACCCGAGCACTCAAAACTCCGACATTTCTCAAATGAAATGCGAGGGGAGGAGGGTCCAGCGTCACGCTGGCGTGCCGGCTACGGCACTAATAGTTGCCCAGCCATGCGCAGGCGATGTCAAGTGCCTCGTAAAGGCTTGATTTTTCTGCGTTCTTTACAAAAACCTTGTCAAAAGGCAAATCCTTAGCAGTTGCCATTTTGATAATTCTTACCTTGGAAGCAACCTGCATACCGTTTTCTTCCTTGGTTTCTTCTATCTGCATACGGACAACGTATTCGTCCGACATATTACCGTAATAAAGCTCGTTTCCTTTTCTTACAAGAGGAAGTCCCTTGTATGTGAAAAAGGTCTCTTTGTTTTCTGCCATAAAACGTCATTCCTTTCTTAAAAAATAACCGATAAAAATATTTTACCACATTTTATAAAAATTTGCAACTATATTAAATGTGTTCCTTGATTTCTTCGCCGTTTTTCAGGTGAGTGAGGTTTTCAACAAACAAATCTGTCCATGTTCTTGCAATAAGAAACTGTGGTCTGTCGTTTAAGAAAACTACCGTTCTTCTGTCAGTATCCTTGACAAATTCAAGCTTGTCTTTGCCACCGTCCTTGAGGTTTATCTCGATTGACAGATAAACGTCCTTGACAGTTTCCTGCCAGTAAATCTCGTTTGTCGGGCAGGTGATGATGTACTGATAAAGATTTCTGAAAAGCTCAACGTCAACCTTTTCACCATTCATAGTAACCTCGCTCGGTGCTTTTTCGCCCTCGCCGATAAGGTCAAATTCATAGGTGTTTGAATTTTCCTTTACAAAGATTGTGTCAACGTCGTAAATGTAGTTTGAAGTCATAAGTGTTGTCATAACATCTTCCGGCTTGAATGTTGCCCAAGGGAGCTTGTCAACAGGCACGGAATAAATAACATCCTTGCCCTCAACCCCTTCAATGTATGCGTAGTAGCCTGCTACATTTGAAGTCTCGTTTCCACTTTCGTCAAGGTAGTAAATAGCTTTTCCGATTTTTAAAACGTAAATGTCCCCTGTGTCAATTTCAAGGGTAACAACAGCGTGAGGTGTGTCAAGTCCGTATTCTGCAAAGTCCTCTTCTGTCGGGAATGCCACAATAGCTTCTTCCCCGGCAAGTCCCCACATACCGTGAGTTACGTCCATTGAATTTGTAATGTTAAGTGACATTGTGATAGGCTCGTACATAATCTGTGTGGAAACAACGCTCTGTGTTTCGTCAACAGTCTTGAACTTAACCTCGTAATCCCATTCGCTTCTTTTAACTGCAAGGTCAACAATTTCAGGCCAGTATTTCTGGTTTTCAGGTGTGTCAAGCAAAGTCAAATCCACAAAGAATTCAGGCTTGCTCATAAAATATCTCAGCCCTGTGCCGTTTACAGTATAAACAGCGCTCTGTCCCTTTTCACAAAGATAGTAGTAACCACTTTTCGGGCTTTCGTTTCCGATAAGGAATGTCTTTTCAGTCTGGTCCATATCGGCATAAGAAACAGTAAAGGTTGATACAGGGTTTACAAGTCCGTATTTTGAAAGGTCGCTTGCGTTGTCCTCAACCTTGTCAAGATAAGAAAGTGAAGAAGCGATATTCGCAGCAGCAGTTGTAAGAGTTGTGTTCTGTTCAATGTCCTTGATTTCTTCAACAGTCCAGATTTCTCCACCTGACTTATTCTGAATGAAATTCAGAGTGCCGAACTCATTTTCAACTACAATTTTCTTAACCTGAGTCTTATCGTAATCAACAAGAGGTGTTTCTTTTTTATTAAGCACCTCGTTATTCTGTGATGATGAGGTAGAATCCTTGTCCTTTGAAGGCTTTTTATCATCGTCCTTTGAGCCTGCAAGCAAAACAATTGCAACCACTGCAAGACAAACCACAAAAACGCCACTGACGATAAGTCCTTTTAGCTTGGAATTCATCTTAAAAAGTCCTTTCTTTTATGTTACTTGTTCTTTCTTCTTAAATAAATCACAAATCCTGTAATGAGAATTACAGCAGGAATGATAAATACAAATGTGTATTTTAACATATTAGCCTGTTTTTCGTTAATGTCAAATGTAACAGCATTAACAGCCTTTGGTGTAATGATAATTCCCTGCTTTTTGTTTGTGATTTCGTTAAGCATAGTAATAATCATATCGCTGTTTTCAAACATAGCAGAAGCAAGTGCGCTGTCTGCAAAGAAGCCTTCTGTACCAAATGCAATAACGTGGCTGAAATCTGATGAAACATTTCCTTCGGCGTCCTCAACAAACTTGCTCTTTGCACCGATAACCATTGAATAAAGCATACCCTTCTGCTTCTTTTCTTCTGTGTCGATGTCAACAGTATAAGCGTTTGAAGATGATGCAAGGTATGTCCACACAACCTTCATTCCGTCTTCTTCGTAGAGAGGTGTGATTGCTCTTGAATACGGAACATAGAAATATGCATTTTCGTCTGCGTCAAAGCCGTCAAGGTAGTATTCCCCGACCATAAACTGTCTTGTAAGGAATGGGTTTCCGCTGTAATAGTAGCCTTCCTCGTATTCACCGATGATAGAATTTTCAATTACAAGTCCGTATTCCTCCAAAAATTCGTCAATGTTAGGAGTTTCACCCTGTTCAACAGAAGCCATATAGATAAGTGACTTTTTGAGATTTCCGTCGTTGTCAAGGAACTTGTCAATCTTGTCAATTTCCTCTGATGTGTAGTCAAGCTTTGGTGCAGCCATAACAAGCACGTTTGTATCCTCAGGAATTTCATCTGTTGAAATGTTGATTTCATTAACCATATATCCGTTTGCATCAAGAAGTGACTTGAAGTATGGAAGCTCAGCTTCACTTCTGTTTGCGTTAAGGAATGTAATAGTGATAGGGTTGTCATCAACAACAGCCATAAATGCACTTACAAAAGCAGTTTCAGCGTTTGAAGTACCAAGCATTCCGTATGAATTATAAAGTGAGAATGTTGAAGAATGGCCGTAATTCATAACGTAGGTTTCAATTTCGCTGTCGATACTTGCAGTATCATAGCCTGCTGAAACGTAATATTCAAGGATTTCTTCCTTGATATTAACCATATCCATAAGTCCCACAACCTTGACTCTCTTGAACTTGTTTCCCTGTGAGTCAACGGAGCTTGTTTCAAAGATAATGTCGTATGCGCCAAGATTTTTCTGGTCAGCA
>JAFTNX010000117.1 GCA_017451665.1 Oscillospiraceae bacterium
CCTGCTGAAACACCCTCAGCTGTCATTTTTCTGTTTTCAATCTGAAACTCAATGTCGTGGTATTTGACAATAGGTCCTGCCACAAGCTGGGGGAAAAACGCCAGATATAAAAGCACCTTAAAAAGACTTTTCTGTGGCGCAACAGACCCTCTGTATACGTCAATAACATAAGACATAGCCTGAAATGTAAAGAAAGAAATTCCGATAGGGAGTGTAATCTGCGTAAGAGGAATGTTAAGTCCTGTTGCTGAATTTATAAGCTCAATAAAGAAGTTTGTGTATTTGAATACAACAAGCACGCCGATATTTAAAAATACAGCAAGAAAAAGGGAAGTTTTCTTAAGCTTTTCCTTTTTCATCATAAGTCCTAGCAGGTAATTCACAATTCCTGAAAGAATAAGCAGAATTACTGCAAAAGGCTCACCGAATGCGTAAAAGAATAAGCTTGCAATCAAAAGCCAGAAGTTTTTAAGCTTTATGTTTGGCGAAATTATGTAAAGCAAAAAAACAGCAGGCAAAAAGAAAAATATAAATACAGTAGAACAAAAAGCCAAGCTAATCCTCCTTAACCTGTTGTTGGGAATGCGTCATAATCCCAGGAATATCTGTCCTTCATAAATGCATCACTAACCTTGAAATAGTTGTTACAGCTGTCAAAATGATACCATTTTCCATTCATTTTAACCATATTCCAGTAGTGTACTCCACCGTCGTGAGGAATACCGTTTATAGTGATAATTTCATAACCTGCTCTGCTCATAATGTACTGATAAAGTGCAGCGTAGTTGTAACAAGCGCCTTTTCCGTTGTTAAGTGAATATACGCACATATTCTCAACGGTGTCCATTTCCATAAATCTGTATCTTACTCTGCTTCTGATTTCGTAGAAAATCTTTTCGTAATCCCCACCGCACTTTTTGATGATGTCATCAGCTTCAAGCGGGAGGGTTTCAACAGTAACAGGTGCTTTTGTAGCAACACCGTATTTGTTGATGTTGTATCTTCCGATAGTTGTGGAAACACTCATAATTCCTGTTGTTTCGTCGAAATGATAGAGGTTTCCGTTTATGGTTTTCCAACCCTTTACGTTATATCCGTAGCTGTTTTTATAAACCTTTCCACCTGATACATTGCACCAACCTGTTAAAAGCACGCCCTTGTCAGTAAGATTGTATTTGTAACCACCTATTGAAACTTCACCTTTAAGCTTAATGCCCTGCTTAAAGTAGAATTTTTCACCAGAAATGGTGTACCAGCCGTGAACAAGCCAGCCGTTACCGTTAAAGTATCTGTTTCTTCCGTCGTATTGCTGATAGCCAGCCTTGATAACGCCGTCTTTTCCGAAATAATAAACGTCACCGTCAATGGTGTTGAAGCCTGTTTTTAAAACACCAGACCAATCAAAGTAGTATTTTTTACCACCGATTGTCTGATAGTTTACAACCATTTTTCCGTCGTCTTTGAAGTAATACTTTTTGCCGTCAATAGTCTGCCAGCCAACCTGCATTACACCGTCGTCATCAAGATAATACTTGTGGTCGCCGATTTTTCTGAAACCTGTCAGCTTTTTGTATTCCGAATTGAAGTAGTATTTTTTCTTGTCAACAGTTACAAAGCCTTTTTTGAGAATGCCGTTTGAGTCTGCGTAATAGGTATCCTTGTCAATGGTGAAAAATCCCACCGACATAACGCCTTCGTCAGAAAAATGGTATCTGTTTTTGTCAATGTCAACAAATCCCTTTGCGAATACACCATTTTCATCAAAGTAATATTTCTTTCCGTCAATGTCATAAAAACCAGTTACAAGAGTACCTGTTGTGGTGTCAAAGTAATAGTCAACACCCTCGTAATTCTGCCAGCCCGAAACTAAAATTCCGTCTGTGTTAAAGAAATACTTGTTGCCTTCGTATTCCTGTATTCCTGTGAGAATAATTCCTACATCAGAAATGTAATACTGATATCCGTCAATAACCTGCATTCCACACAGCATTTTTCCGTCTGCATCAAAATAATGCTTGTCACTGCCGATAGTTATAAATCCTGTTTTTAAAACGCCATTGTCGTCAAAATAATAGCTTTCTCCACTAATGGTGCAAAAGCCTTTTTTGAATTCTCCGTTGTCGTCTACAAAATATTTTTCACCATTTAATATAAACCAACCGTCAACCTTTTTCCCGAAATCGTCATAAAAATCTGACTCTACAATCCCAGTAAAAAGCTCACCGTTTTCCTGAAGATAATAGGTTTCTCCGTCAATAAGCTGTTCGCCCTCAAGAATTACGCCCTTTGTGTCTGAATAAAAGGTTTTACCCTCAACCTCAATCCAGCCATAGCAAAGCTCACCCTTGCTGTCAAAGTAATAGGTTTCTCCGTTAATGTCGTTAAAACCCTTGGCTTTTTCCTTGGTGCTTTCTTCTATGTAATATTTAACTCCGTCAATGGTGTGCCAGCCCGGTGCGTCGTATTTGTTGTAATGGTTGATTCCAACAATAGCGCCCACGACTCCACCTGCTAAAACAACAGCAGATGCACCAATGATTATCAGCTTTTTACGACTCATAAAAATACCTCAGAACAATAGAAAATAGATATAAAAATTATATCATATTATGGGGAATTTTGCAATATTTTATAACTTAACAAAATGCTGTTAAAATAAACAAAATTCTACTTATTTTTTTGGCTAAAAAACAAGACGTTTCGATATGAAACGCCATTATAAAAACATATTAACCGTTACTGTTGCAAAAATAAACCCCACAACGTCAGCCAACAACGAACAGAGAATTATCCTTTTACTGCCTCTCAGATTCGCACTGCCAAAGTAAACAGCAATCGTGTAAAAGGTTGTTTCCGTCGCCCCTGCAATAACGCTTGCCACTCTCCCCGGGAAGCTGTCAGGGTGATTTTTTGTGAGAATTTCATTTAGCATTGCCGTCGAACCACTCCCTGAAACAGGCTTTAAAACTGCTAAGGACACACATTCTTCGGGAAATCCTAACGCTGTTGTAATGGGTGAAATAACCCCAGTCACCCAGTCTAAAAACCCGCTTTCTGAAAGCATACCCACGCATACAACAAGCCCTAAAAGTGCAGGGAGAATAGCCACAGAGGTTTCAAGTCCTTTTTTAGCACCCTCACAAAAAACTTCAAAAACATCAATCTTTTTGTATACTCCATAAATCACAACAACAGCTATAAAAACAGGAATTACAAAATCGCTGAATTTCATAATTTGTCCCTCTTAAATCCTGATAAAATCTCAACTGCTAAAAGCCCCACAACAACCGAAATAAGCGAGGTTATAAGTACGCAGGGGAGTATCTCAAATGGATTTTCTGAACCGTGTTTTAACCTTAAAATTCCCACTGTTACGGGGAAAATCTGTATTGACGCAGTATTCAGAACTATTAGTTTTGCTGTATTTTTTGTGGCATATCCATCAGATTCTTCTTCCTTTGAAAGCTCCTTTACTGCCTCAATTCCCGACGGCGTAGCAGCATTCCCAAGCCCTAAAAGATTTGCAGTAATATTCATCACAATCAGCTTGTATGCCTTTTTGCTCTTGTCAATATTCTTAAAAATCACACCAATCACAGGTGAAAGAATTTTCCCCAGAAGGTCAACCATTCCCGACTTTAAAACGATGTTCATTATCCCGTTCCAGAAAGCCATACTGCCTGCAAGAGTCAGAAAAAGTTTTATGGCATTTTCACTTCCACCAAGAATAGAATTTGTGAGATTTCCCATACTATCTCCCACAAAACCACAAACCACAGAAACTATCATCATAAAAGGGAAGAGAATTTTCATAAACACCTCCGACAGAATTTAAAAATTTTCATTAAATTATCACTTTTTTCTATTGACAAAGACAATTTTTTACACTACAATTGTAGATACACAAAACGTTAAACAAACAAATATATAAAGAAAGGTGATAACTATGAAATCTACTGGCGTAGTAAGAAAGCTTGACAGCGTCGGACGTCTTGTTTTGCCTATTGAACTTAGAAAGACATTTGATATAGGCGATGATGACGCACTTGAAATTTACACAGAGGACGATATGATTATTCTCAAAAAGTATCAGAATTCCTGCCTTTTCTGTGAAGAAAGTGAAGAGCTTATCGAATTTAAGGGTAAGTATATCTGTGAAAGATGCTTGGAGCTTATAAATAAAAAGAATACTGACCTTAATCTCTTTTAATTTTATTTAAAAATGACATAAAAAATAACCGTTAACCTTAAAATAGTTAACGGTTTTTTGTTTTTATTTTTTTCTGTGAGGGCAGTTTTTATCAATTTCAGCCTGTCTATCAAGCAAATCCTTGAAGTTATAGCTTTCAAGCTTTTCTCTCACCACATCACTGATTTCTGAAAAAGCCCCCTGAAAACAGCACATACCTGACATTCCTCTTGAACAACCGTAGCCGTCACCTAAACATCTGTTGAAATTGTATGTACCCTCGATTGCCTCAATAACATCTTTAAGTGTGATTTCAGCAGGGGATTTAGCGAGAAGATACCCGCCCTGAGTGCCTTTAAAGGATTTTACAAGTCCTTTTGCAACAAGCTTTCTCAGTATTTTAAGAGAAAACCTCAGTGTAACAACGGTTTCCTCTGAAATGGTTTTTGCGTCCATTCTTTTCTGGGATACAGCAAGACAAGCAATAATTCTTACTGCGTAATCCGATTCAAGTGTAATAAACATAAATCACCTTTCTTTTAGTCAAGGTAATCTCTTACCTTGTTGCTTCTGTTAGGGTGTCTGAGCTTTCTCAAAGCCTTGGCTTCAATCTGTCTGATACGTTCTCTTGTAACGTTAAACTGCTGACCTACTTCTTCAAGTGTTCTTGAACGTCCGTCCTCAAGACCAAAACGGAGTCTAAGCACCTTTTCTTCTCTGTCTGTAAGAGTAGAAAGTACCTGATTAATCTGTTCCTTGAGAAGAACAAGTGATGCAGCTTCAGCTGGTGCAGGAGCATCTTCGTCAGGGATAAAGTCACCAAGATGTGAATCTTCCTCTTCACCGATAGGAGTTTCAAGTGAAACAGGGTCCTGAGCAATTCTCATAATTTCTCTTACTCTGTCAACAGGCATATCAAGTTCAACTGCAATTTCTTCAGGGCTTGGGTCGTGGCCGTTCTTGTGGAGAAGATGGCTTGTAACCTTCTTAACCTTTGTGATAGTTTCAACCATATGAACAGGAATACGGATAGTTCTTGCCTGGTCAGCAATAGCTCTTGTGATTGCCTGTCTAATCCACCATGTAGCGTAAGTTGAGAACTTGAAGCCCTTTGTGTAGTCAAACTTTTCAACAGCCTTGATAAGACCTAAGTTACCTTCCTGGATAAGGTCAAGGAAGCTCATTCCACGACCAACGTATCTCTTTGCAATAGAAACTACAAGTCTGAGGTTTGCCTCTGCAAGACGCTTTCTTGCGTATGAAGCCTTCTTTTCGTCGTTACCTGTCATCTGTTCAGCAAGCTGAATTTCTTCTTCTGCAGTAAGAAGAGGAACACGACCGATTTCCTTTAAGTAAATCTTTACAGGGTCGTCAATTGCAATACCGTCAGTTGAAAGGGAAAGGTCAAGACCGTCCTCTGAAAGTTCTTCCTCTGGTGGAACAAGCACCAATGGGTCGTCAGTTGTGATGTCGTCGATAATTTCAATGTTAAGACTTGCACAGCTGTCATAGAAATTATCCATCTGTTCAACGTCATAGTCGAGCTTTTCAAGAGCGTCGGTAATTTCCTTGGTAGTAAGCTTACCGTTAGCCTTACCTTGCTCCATAAGTTCGTCAATAATGTGCTTCTTGTCGTTATTCATAGCAAATTCTCCTTTAAAATTCCTTGTAGTCTATTGTTTTTTGCTTCGCATTTTTTCAGCAAAAGCAAGAAAATCATCATCACTGAATTCACTACCATTGTTTTCAGCGCCGATAGTGTGATTGTTAAGAACATCTATATAATCCGATACAGCCTCCCAGCTTTCGGGATGTTCCTTTGATAAAGCAATTATTTCGGATATTTTACCCATTTCTTCGGGGGAAAATTCACCGTGAAATGAAGAAATTGAAAAATCATCACCGTTTTTTATCTTTTCAATAAGATTTTTGTAGATTTTACGGTTTATATCAGAAATAAAACGCTCTTCTTTAAGCATATCCGAGATAATTCCCGCCTTGTCAGGGTTAAAGAAAATGTAACTCAGTATGCCTTTTTCAGCCTTGACTTCACGCCTGTGAAGAGTTTCGTTAGGGTTTAGCTTGTCCCTCTTGGCGTCAGCAAAGGTAGCCGTTCTGTTCCACTCACGCTTCTTTTCAGCACGTTCCTTTTTGCGTATTGCAGCCACAACCTCCTGCTCAACAATGCCCTTGGCAACATTGTTTTCAGCAGAAACCCTTGATATATAAACCTCACGCTCAATAGGACTTTTAATATCAGCTAAAACATTAAAGCAACGCTTTAAGTATTCAACCTTACCTATGTCGCTGTCAAGGTCAAGCCCGTTTTTGCATTTTAAAAGCTCAAAGTTAATTGCTCCGTCAGAATTATCAAGCAAATTCTGAAAAGCAGTAGGCCCGAACTTCTGTATAAATTCGTCAGGGTCTTTAGCACCCTGCATTTTAATAACTCTCGTGTTAATTCCCACATCAGAAAGAATATTCAGAGCTTTCTGTGTGGCTTTCTGACCTGCCTCGTCGGAGTCGTAACAGATAATAACCTCGTCGCAGTACTGACTCATCAGCCTTGCGTGTTCAGGTGTAATGGCAGTTCCACAGGTGGCAACAGCGTTTTCAAAGCCCGACTGGTGCAGGGAAATAACGTCCATATTACCCTCACAAAGAAGTATCTGCTTTTTCTTGGCAGCAAGATTTTTTGCGTAATTTAGGCAAAACAGCGTTCTGTTTTTCTGGAATACCAGAGTTTCCTTGGAGTTTAAATACTTTCGTGAATCTTCCGTTCCCAAAGCACGTCCACCAAAAGCAATAATGTTTCCTCTCAAATCAAAGAAAGGGAACATAACTCTGTCCATAAAAAAGTCAAAAGTCCCGTTTGTCTTGCCTGAAACCGTAATAAGGCTTCCGTCAATAAGCTCCTGCTCGGTAAAGCCTTCACCCAGAAGATGATACTTCAAATCATTCCAGCTGTTTGTAGCAACACCAAGCCCGAATTTCTTGATAGTTTCAGGTTTAAGACCTCGGTTAAGAAGATATTCAAGACCTTTTTTGCCTTTTTCAGTCTTTAAATTCTTATAAAAAAACTTCGCAGCAGCCTTGTTCATATCATAAAGACGCTGCTTTTTCTTGGCAATACCGTCATCACCAAAACGTGAGTCCTCCGGCATAGCCATTCCACTTTTCTGCGCAAGCAGTTTAACAGCTTCAATGTAGCTTAAATTTTCAATCTGCATAACAAAGGAGATAACATCTCCACCAGCCCCACAACCAAAACAATAAAAGCTTTCGGTGTCAGGATAAACTACACAGGAAGGCGTTTTTTCGCTGTGAAAAGGGCAGAGGCACTTTGAAGTACGTCCTGCTCTTTTGAGAGTGACATAAGATGACATTACATCATCTATTCTGTTCATAGAACGAAGTCGTTCAAGAAAATCAGCAGGTAATGCCATAAGTCCTCCTAAAAATTAAAATCTTTCCCAGCCCACAGGAATAAATAAATTTGAAAATACATTTATTGCATAGCTGTCTGTCATTCCTGCAACATAGTCGCATACAGCCCTGTCAATTCCGTATTTTTCTGCAAGCTTACGATAAAGCTCAGGCATCTTTTCACTATGCTTGTAAAAATGCTCATAAAGCTTTGAAATCATATCCTGTGCCTTTGCTTCTTCCGACTTGCAAAGGGGATTGGTATATACACTTTCAAACATAAACTTGTGAAGCTTTTCGTGAGCTTCCTTTATGTTATCAGAAATTTTTATGTCACAAGCACCGTTAGAAATAATTGAACTAACAAGTGTTGTTATTCTCTCGCTTTTTGAATGTCCTAAAATCTCAGTAATCTCACAAGGCAGGTCGCTTTCCTTAATAACACCTGCTCTTACCGAGTCGTCAATGTCGTGATTTATGTAAGCAATAACGTCAGCAAGCCTTACAATGTAGCCCTCTTTTGTATCAGCAATCTGATTTGTATGCTTTAAAATTCCGTCACGCACTTCATAAGTAAGATTAAGACCTTTTCCGTCGTTTTCAATAACGTCAACAACCCTTAATCCCTGCGAATAATGCTTAAAACCGTCAGGACAAAGCTGATTTAACATTCTTTCTCCTGCGTGTCCGAAAGGTGTGTGTCCCAAATCGTGACCTAAAGCAATAGCCTCTGTCAAATCTTCATTTAAAAGCAAAGCCTTTGAAATAGTTCTTGCAATCTGTGAAACCTCAAGTGTGTGAGTAAGTCTTGTTCTGTAATGGTCACCCGACGGAATAAGAAAAACCTGAGTTTTCTGCTTTAAACGTCTGAATGAGTTTGAATGAATAATCTTGTCCCTGTCACGCTGAAATTCTGTTCTGAGGGTATCTTTTTCAACGTCAGTCTGTCTGCCCTTTGTATTTTTTGAAAGGCAGGCGTATTCGCATAAAGTCTGTTCTTCAAGATTTTCAAGAATTTCTCTTGTTGTGAGATTACCACTCATAACGTCACCCCATTATAAAAAATATTCGCCCCGAATCAACATCATTCACTATAATATACGTTTTTAGTATTTATTATCCCTTTATTATTTTTAACATTTTGTTATAATGCACAAATTTTAAGCAAAATCAGCATTCATAATTTCAGAATGTGACAATTCAATGTTTCCGTTGCACAAATCCGTCAGCTTTTCACAAAGGGAAGAGAAAAGGTGGGATTTCACAAGCATTTTAACCTTTACGTCATTCTCATAAATCGTGTCAAGAATTTTCACTTCATATTCTGGTAAAACGTAGCTGATTTTTCCGTAAAGTGAATAGTCGCACACAGCCTCAACCTCATAGCATTCGCACATTATCATTTTTACAGCCTCGTCAACAGCCAGCTTGCAGGCGTGTGAATACGCTCTTACAAGCCCTCCACCACCAAGAAGAATTCCCCCGAAATATCGTGTAACAACCACACAGACATCAGTAAGACCTTCCTTTTTAAGTACGTCAAGGACAGGCACACCAGCTGTGCCTTGTGGCTCTCCGTCGTCGCTGTAACGTGAAGTGTTTTCGTTACGGACAATGTAAGCGTATACGTTGTGCTTGGCTTTTCTGTGCATAGCCTTGATTTCGTTTATGAATTCAACAGCCTCGTCACCTGTTTCAACGTGCTTTATGTATCCGATAAATTCAGATTTTTTTTCAATAAATGACGCCTCTGCACGTCCGTTAATGGTTACATAATCCATAATCACACCTCCATTATGTAATAAAAAAACGGGGAAACCATATCGGAAACCCCGTCATTCTTTTAAGATTAGTCGAGATTGAATCTCTTCTTAAATCTGTCAACACGTCCGCCTGTATCAACAAGCTTCTGCTTACCTGTGAAGTATGGGTGGCACTTTGAGCAGATTTCAACCTTGATGTTCTGCTTTGTTGAACGTGTTTCGATTACGTTACCACAAGCACAAGTGATTGTAGTAGCTTCGTAATTTGGGTGAATTCCTTCTTTCATCACATAGTCCTCCTTTCTAAACCAAATATATGACTCACATAGAAGCCCATCAATTCAGCTTAGACAGTAGTTCTATGGAATAATCATAAAAGGTTGCACATCGCAACGCTAATAATTATACCACATAATCTGACCGATTGCAATAGTTTTTGCAAAAATTTTTATGTTGAATTTTTTCACAAATATGTTATAATATAAATAGAATATTTTGTCGTTTTTGACAGAAAAATAGAAAGGGTTGTATATTTATGAGAGAAAAGCTTTTGTTTCTGGGTATGCTTGTAATGAGCGTGCTTTACTGCATTGAGGTTATCCCGGGTGGTAAGTTTGTAACACTTAACTATGTAGGTTTCGGAATTGCACTTATCACAATCGTTCCGTGGCTTTTAAGTATTTTCATTTCTCTTAGAAAAAAGAGCAAGGCTAAGGCTGAAAAGGAAGCTGCAAAGGCTGCTAAAAAGGCTGAAAAAGAAAAGGATTAACGTTAAAAAGGTACTTTGTCTTAAAAGGACAGAGTACCTTTTTTGAAATTCTGCTTTATGTTCATATTTTTAGAAAGCCTGTTCAAAAATCGTTATTGACTATAAAATACAGCCGTTATATAATTAAGAAAAAAACACAAGAAAGGTATGAAATTTATTATGGATATTCGCCTTATTTCAAAACCAGATACCCCTAAAAGTAAAATGATTTATCACGAAGACCCGTCACAGCTACATATAAACACACTTGACAGCCACAACTATTTTATCCCTTTTGATTTAAATGAAAATCCTTTTTCAGACAGGGAAAAATCATCACGCCTTGAATTTTTAAATGGCGAATGGGGATTTGTCTATTACGACAGCGTTATCGACCTGCCTGACGATTTTACTGAAATAAAGCCAGAAAAAACTATACCTGTACCATCAAACTGGCAGCTTCACGGTTACGATATACCACAGTATACAAACGTGTGCTATCCGATAACCTATGACCCGCCTTATGTCCCTGATGAAAACCCTGTTGGAGTTTACTATAAAACATACACCTATACCCCTGATGGTATGAGAAAAATCCTCACCTTTGAGGGGGTTGACAGCTGTATGTACCTTTATGTTAATGGCGATTTTGTGGGCTATTCACAGGTATCCCATATGACAAAGGAATTTGATATAACAGACTTCCTTACAGCAGGGGAAAACAAAATTACTGTTGCAGTTTTAAAATGGTGCGACGGCACATATCTTGAGGACCAGGATAAAATAAGATTGTCAGGAATTTTCAGAGATGTTTATGTGCTTTCAAAATATGAGAATTCCCTTAAAGACTATACTGTAAAAACAATTCAGAATGGCAACAGCTGGGATTTTCTGTTTTCACCAAAGGGAAGTAACTGCGAAATTACCCTTAGTGATAAAGAGGGGAATGTTCTTTTTTGTGAAAAGATTTCAGACGGAGAAACCTTCATAAAGTCAGTTTCTTTTCCAAACCTCTGGTCAGCTGAAACCCCATACCTCTATAACCTTACAATCAAAACCGAAAATGAAATTATCGGCGAAAAAGTCGGTTTCAGAAAAATCTGCGTTGAAAACGGCGTTATTAAAATTAACGGTAGTCCTGTAAAATTCCGTGGCGTAAACCGTCACGACAGCTATCCTGACACAGGATATTATGCGTCGGTTTCACAGATGAAAAAAGACCTTTTCCTTATGAAACAGCATAACATAAACGGAATAAGAACTTCCCATTATCCGAATTCACCGATTTTTTATCAGCTTTGTGACGAATACGGCTTTTATGTTATCGACGAGGCAGACCTTGAAATGCACGGTTGTGTTGAGGTTTATAATAACTTCAAATGGGAAAACGGCTATGACGGAATAGCACTTCTTGCAAGTGATGAACGTTTCAGAGAGGCAGTTGTTGACCGTTCAGAGCTTATGGTTTCAAGGGATAAAAACCGACCTTGCGTTGTTATGTGGTCGCTGGGAAATGAAAGTGGCTACGGCACAAATCTTCTTGTAGCAGCACAATATATAAAATCGGCTGACGATACACGACTTGTCCACTACGAAAGCACCCATAAGCTTGATGATACTTCTGATGAAATTCTCGATATGGTTTCAAAAATGTATCCACCACTTGAGGAAATGAAAAAGTATGTTTCTGATGAAAACAACACACGCCCTTATATTTTGTGTGAATACTGTCACGCTATGGGAAATGGCCCTGGTGACCTTGAAGATTATCACGAAACTTTCCATTCACACGAAAAATTCGCAGGTGGCTTTGTTTGGGAATGGTGCGACCACGCAGTTATTCAGGGGAAAACCGATGACAGCAGAATAAAATACGGTTATGGTGGTGACTTTGGTGAACGCCATAACGACGGGAATTTCTGTATGGACGGACTGGTTTATCCCGACAGAACACCACATACAGGACTTCTTGAATTAAAGCAGGTTTATCGCCCTCTTAGAGTTTCAAAGGGAAAAGAGCAGGGGACTTTTGTTATTAAAAACCTCTTGAATTTAGTAAATGCAGGGGAACTTTTAAATGCACACTACGAAATAACAACCGACGGAGAGATTCTCGCAAAGGGTAACTTTAATTTCAGCGTAACCCCTCTTGGTGAAACAGAAATTACAATTACCGACGCTAAAAAAATATTCTCAAAAACAGCCTATATCCGTTTTATCTTTACAATGAAAGAAAGTACCCCTTGGTGTGATAAGGGCTTTGAAGTGTGCTTTGACCAGCTTTTACTTGAAAAAGCTGAAAGAACACCTGAAATCCCACAATTCCACAAGGATATTCAGGTGGAAGATTCACCAATGAGAGTTACAGTTTCTGACGGAGAAACTGTATATAGCTTCAATAAGCGTACAGGAATGTTTGATTCCATAAAATACAAGAATAAGGAAATTCTCAATAAACCTCTTGAATTCAACTTTTTCAGAGCACCTACCGACAACGATAACGGACGCTGGGACTGGTACAGGGCACGCCTTAACGACTATGTAACAAAGGTTTATAACGTTGATGTAAACGGTGTTGAGGGTGGCGTTGAAATTATCGTTAAGCAGGCTTTTGGCTGGAGTATTTATCAGCCTTTTGCAAAAATGGAAACTACCTATACAATCTACGATTTTGGAAAAATGAAAATCGCAAGCACAATTGAAACCTCAAAC
>JAFTNX010000118.1 GCA_017451665.1 Oscillospiraceae bacterium
TCTTATCAAAACAAATACCACCTTGTTCAACGATACAATTACTTTCAACGACATTTGTGTCTATGACAAAAACGGAAGAGAAACCGACATTTCCCTTGAGGGTGAAAAATTCGGAATTATAAGAGAAGAAAAAAAGCTGACAGCTGTTCTGGTCACACCTTTATATTATAACTCACAGCTTGAGGGTTATTCTGTGGTTTTGCTTAAACCTTATGAGCTTTTTTCCGGAGAACTTATTTCCAGAAAAACTTCAGGCGACATCAGACAACACGTTTCTGCAATTGTTGCAAATAACACGGTAATAAAAACTACACTTGAAACTGTTGAGCTTTATGATGAATGCGTTTATGTTGACGAAGCTGTTGACAACAGTATGAAGCTTTTGTCTGCAATTACAAATTCGGAAATGATAATTTCTATGTTTGAAGAGCGTGACAAGAGAGAAATCTGCGATGTTTCCGGGATAATGAATGAGCTTTTGCAGGTTTTGAAATTCAGCTTCGGGAAAAATATGACTTTTAAAGACGAAATTCAGCCAAATCTTTATGCTGACATTGACAAGGAACAGTTTGTTTCGTCGGTTATGAATCTGATTGTAAATTCATATCTTTATAATCTCAGCGAAGAAAAAGAGGTTTGTATTTCACTTAAATCAAAGGACAACGACATTGTTGTTACTGTTGACGACAACGGAAACGGCATTGACGAAAGCTATTCGTCACGCTTTATAACTGCACCAAAGCCTACTCTCACAGGCAGAGAGGGCTTGGGAATTACTGTTGCCAAGCTTTTCGCAAAGCTTCACGGTGGAGAAATGAATATCATTTCAAAGGGCGAGGGCGTTGGCACAACTGCGAGAATTACAATTCCTGTTTGCAACTCAAAGGAAGCTGTTACTATGAGCAGTGTGAAGAATTACATCAAAAACAGATTTTCAACCCTTTATCTTGTGCTTACAAAGGCAGGTCTTAAAGGTTAGAAAGGAGTAGCTATGCCGTCATCGGTAGTACATCTTTTTGTTGCAGAAAAGCTTGTTGATTTTCTTGAAATTAAAAACAAGCCACAGTTTTTTCTTGGGGCAATTTCTCCTGACGCTGTTAATCTTGAAGGCTTTGCTGACCAGAATACAAGATACACAGCACACATAAGGTCGAGAAATGTTTCACAGTGGCTTTTGAATATTAAAAACTTCATTAACGAAAAGGAAAAGGACTATATTTCGGAAGCTGACTTTTTCAAGGGGTTTATTCTTCACCTGATTACTGACATAGCGTGGGACGAGGCTGTCCAGCCTGAACTTTTTGAAGGGCTTATAAAGGCAGGCTTTGATGAAGACACCCTTGGCCGTGAAAAGTGGAACGAGCTTTATCGTTTTAACGGTCAGCTTATGGCTGATTCTTTGTGGGGGAAAATCAGAAACCACCTTAAAAACTCCCACGGAGTTGCTATTTCAACGGTGTCAGCACAGCTTTTGGAGAAGTTTCGTGACGACCTTTTAAGTGAGGACTACAAAAAGGTGAATTTTTCAGAGCCTTTGGTTTTATCCCTGAAAAACGTGGATATTACGGTATGTAAAGTAAAAGAACTTTACAGCAAAATCGAGTAAAATATAAGCGTACAGACATAAATCTGTACGCTTTTTTTGTTAAAGTATTGATGAAACAATGCAGAGCAAGTGAATATGCAACGGATAATAAACATAAAAGAAATTTTTAAAGCCTTTTCCCTTTTTGCCATTATAAAGCAGGACAAGTGGAAGTGCAAAAATCATCATCCACTGATAATTCATCTTAAAAATCGAGTCAATCAGCGTCGGTGCTCTGAAAACAGTTTCAAGTCCCAGTAGCTGAAAAGGAATGCTGACTATCTCACCAAGAGTTTCGTTAATTCTGTATGTCACAAAGGAAACTGCTCTTTGTGGGATTTGCAAAACTGTAATTGCCCCGAACAAAATACAATAAACAGTATAACTAACTGCTAATTTTTTCTTGTTTCCACGACAGAAATAATACAAAAGCATAACCCCTGTCAGAAGAATACTTCCCTCTGTGGTTACAAGTGCACAAAGGACAGTTCCTATAATGGTAACATCAAAGTCAAATACAGCTTCTCCGATTAAAAGTACTGCTGTCACCACAAGCTGATAGAGGCAGTAGTTTTTAATTGTAAGCCTTTTATCCTTTTGTGGATTGTTTTTTGTTTCCTCCAATATGTGGATAACAATTACCCCTTGCAGAATACTTGAAAAAATATTCTGCTCAACATCATTTACAATAACCCCGTAGCCTTCAAGCGCAAAAGGCACAAGGATATTAAGTCCACACATCAGAAGGCTCATAAAATAAAGTCTTTTTATGTACTTCTTTCTGTCGCTTGTGTGCAAAGCACCCTCCACAGCACAGAAAAAGAATACAGGTGCTGCAAGTCTGCCAAGCCATCTCATAAACACAGGTAGCCCGAAGAATTTCCCAACGTGGTCAACAGTCATAAGCACAACTGCAATTATTTTTAATAAAAAGGTAGTCACAATGTTCACTTCCTTTTAAAATTATTCCCCCACATAAAAGTGGGGGATTTTTGTTACATAGTTTCAACAACAAGCTCGCCGTCTTTTTCAGTAAGTGCGCAGGCTGTGATGATTTCATCGCTGTCAATGAGTATTGACGCAAGCTTATCCTCAACCTCACTTCTGATAACCTGACGGATATCTCTTGCACCAAGCTTTTTGCCGTGTGATTTTTCAGCAATAAGCTTACAAGCCTTTTCGTCATAAACAAACTTGATATTCTTTTCAAGAAGTGGTTCTTTCATTTCATCGAGCATAAGACCGGCAATCTTTGTATAATCCTCAACTGTAAGTGGATTGAACACAACAATTTCGTCAACTCGTCCCAAAAATTCAGGTCTTAAAAATTCTCTGAGAGCCTTCATAGCCTTATCCCTTGAAATTTCAGTTTCCGTCTTGTTAAAGCCTACGCCAGTGTCCTTGTCGGTTGAGCCGGCGTTTGAAGTCATAACGATAACTGTATTCTCAAAAGAAACGCTTCTGCCCTGTGCGTCGTTGATTTTGCCTTCGTCCAGAATCTGGAGCATAATATTCATAACGTCAGGGTGTGCCTTTTCGATTTCGTCAAAAAGCACTACCGAATATGGGCGTCGTCTTACCTTTTCAGTAAGCTGACCTGCCTCGTCGTAGCCTACATATCCAGGAGGTGAGCCGATAAGTCTTGCAACGCTGTGCTTTTCCATAAACTCACTCATATCAACTCTGATAATAGGCTCGGTTGCGTCAAAAAGCTCTTCCCCAAGCACCTTGACAAGCTCGGTTTTACCTACACCTGTCGGGCCTACAAAGATAAATGACGCAGGACGTCTTCTCTTTGAAAGCTGTACTCTTGCACGCTTTATTGCGTTTGCAACAGTTTCAACAGCCTTTTCCTGACCGATAATTCTCTTTTCAAGTGCAGACCTGATATTTCTTATCTTTGAGTATTCTGTTTCAACAATCTTATTTGCAGGAATACCAGTCCACAGTTCAATTACCTTTGACAAATCCTCTTCAGTAACCCTGATTTCCTTGATTTTTTCTTCAAGCTCCTTGAGTTTCTCTTCAAGTCTCAGAACCTCTGCTTTTTCTGTTGCAAGGTTTTCATAGTCAGGATTTTCACTTGCTTCATAGCTTTCAACCAAATCCTTGTGCTTTTTAAGTTCATCAAGGGTTTTCTGGTGTTCTTCAAGCTCGGTACTTCTTATAGATGTACAAGCACAAGCCTCGTCAAGCAAGTCAATAGCCTTGTCAGGCAAAAATCTGTCGTTGATATATCTTTCAGACAAAACAGCACACATTTTAAGTGTGTAGTCGTCAATTTTAACCTTATGATGGTTTTCGTAGTAGCCTCTGATACCGTTTAAAATATGAATTGTATCCTCAACTGTCGGCTCTGAAACTGTAACCGGCTGAAAACGTCTTTCAAGAGCAGCGTCCTTTTCAATATGCTTTCTGTATTCCTTGAAGGTCGTAGCAGCGATAACCTGAACTTCCCCTCTTGAAAGTGCAGGCTTTAAAATATTAGCAGCGTTCATTGTTCCCTCTGAATCGCCTGTTCCCACAAGATTATGAACCTCGTCAATAAAGAGAATAACATTTCCGAGAGATTTAACCTCTTCAACAAGTCCCTTTACTCGGCTTTCAAACTGTCCACGGAACTGTGTACCAGCAACAAGGGCTGTAAGGTCAAGAAGATAAACCTCCTTGCCTCTTATGTGGAATGGCACTTCGTCAGCAACGATTTTCTGTGCGATACCCTCAGCGATAGCAGTTTTACCAACACCAGGTTCACCGATAAGGCAAGGATTATTTTTCTGTCGTCTTGACAAAATCTGAACAACTCTTGCGATTTCCTTATCTCTTCCGATAATGTTATCAAGCTTGCCTTCTCTTGCTTTTTCGGTAAGGTTTGTGCAGTAGTTTGTAAGGAATTTAAGCTTTTTCTTTTTATCCTTATCCTTTGACTTATCCTTTTTGCCACCCATAAGACCTTCAAAGATGTTTGCAGGTGAATCACCAGACTCTGAATCCTTATCTGAAATTCCACCAAAAATGCTGTTTAAGAAGTTCGGCATAGTGCCACTTCCACCAAGCTCAAAATCTTCACCGTCGGTAATATCCATAAGCTGACCGGTCATATTTTCGATTTCTTCGTCAGTAAGACCTGTTGATTTAAGCATTTCATCTACCTGAGAAATTCCCAGCTCTCTTGCACACTGAAGGCAGTAGCCCTCATTTTTCTTTTCGTTTCCGTGCATTGCAGTAACAAACACAACTGCAGTTCGTTTTTTACATTTAGAACACATCAGCATAATTTATCACTGACTCCTTTCTATTTGAAAATATCGTAAAAAATCTTAAAGAATGTGGTATCATAAACCACCTTATCACTAAATCCCAGCAACACAGTAGCTACCTTAATTGAGAGCGCACCAATCATAATAATTATAAAGCCCTCTCCGGCGCCTACTACGCCACCGAGAATTGTATTCAAAACCCTTGCAACAGGTATTTTGTCAATAAAGTTTATTCTTGTGATTATTAAGCTTATAAGGGAGGAAATAACTGCATAAAGGATTAAAGTCATCACCCATTTTGTAGCAGTTTTTGTGTATTCCCTGCCGATTTCACGGTAAAAAACATCAGCCTTATCCTCATTATCCTCATACGCAAGTATTCTCACAGCCTGAACAAAATCCTCATTATTAACAGCAAATTCCACTATGGTAGCATCGCTGTTTTCAAAAAGCATCTGTTTATTAAAAAGCTTTTTAACGAGCTTTTTACTCACGCCACTTTTCTTTGAAACAGCAAGAGAGCCTAAGTTTTCAACCATATCACCTTCGCTTAAAACAGCCTCTCTCACTTCTTCGTCAGAAACATCTATCCCAAGTTCTTTTTTGAAAATCTTTTCATTTATAATCTTTGCACTATCGATTTTCTGTGCCTGTTCACAAAGCTTTGGCTCAATATGCTTTTCAAGGTATCTGTCATAGATTTCCCCACTATAATTTGCAGACAAAAATCCTGCAAGCCATATTGAAAAAGCATATCCGAAAACCAGAAGCAATGATTTTATAAGTCCACGTTTGGCGTTAAGAGAAACGCCCACAATAAATGCTCCGATTACAAGAATATCCAATAACAAGCTCATTTATTTCTCCATCTTTTGTTTTTATCTTTTATCTATCTGTTAAAGTCCACCTTATCAACCTCGTTATAGCCCATAAAATAAACTTCGTCTTTCATAACTGCAAAATCGCTGTATTCCTTTTCAAGCTCACAGGACGCAGTTACCTTTGCATTTTTATCAAGAAATGCAAAATAATCCTTTGTCACAAACACAGCATTATCGTCAATAATGTCAAGCTTTATAACCTCGCTGTCGGTTTTATAAACAGCAGGCTCCTTGTCTTTTCCGAAAATTCTGATTTCCTGTTTGTCACCTGTTACCGAGTCAAAAACAAGCACAGCCATATCTCCTGAAAGGTCATAAGAAACAAGCTCTCTGTCATACTTATAGGTATAAATTACCGAGCCGTCAGGAGCTACTCTATAAAGCACGCTGTCGCCTAAAAGCCACATATCGCCGTTTTCACAGTAGCCTGATTTATACACAAGACCTTCAAGGTCAGAAGTCTTAAAGGTTTCGGTAGTTTTATCAAATTCAAGTCCATAAAGTCTTGAAACAATCTTTCCACCACTTGCAGAGAATGTAGAGAGAATACAGCCGTCCTCCTTATCGTTAAAGGAAACATTCACTATTCTCTGTCCACCTGACCATTTAAATACAGCCTCTCCACTTTCGTCGTAAATTGTAAGGTATGAGGTGTATTTATCTGTCTGTGTAACAATAGCTACCTTTCCGTCCTGTGAAGCTGCAGCAACAACAATTGCGTCCTCTGTCTTTTTGCTATAAACCTCGCCTTTTTTATCGTATACAGAAAAACGATAGCCGTCAAGGTCATAGATAAAAAGCTTATCCTTCATAGTATAATATACAGGCTTTGCAAACATATGCTGTATCTTTTTATGGATACCACCCTTTGAATTATACATAGTTATATGTGTATCGCTGATGACTGTTGCCATATCCTCAACGTTTGTAACATAATTATACTGTGACTGTGAAAGGGTTATCGGGAAGCCATTTCCCTTTTCAGGTGTACCGTCGTTAATGATAGTTTCTGTCTTATCCTCAAAAAATTCAGCAACCTGTGGCATCCAGTAATCCTTTGTAGCAAATCCCACAACGATAATTACAACAATAATAATTACTGCAAGAATACGTCTTCTTTTAGCCTTCTTTTTTGCAATACGTCTTTCTTCTCTTATATCGTGGTATTTATTTTTATACTCTTCATAGTCCATATCTCTGTCTCTCTTGTCTGCCATTTATGTCATTCCTTTCCTAAAAACTTTCAGAAGAATCAGTAGAAAACCTTATTAAGATAAAGTCCGTCAGGCACTACTGTAATTCCTGCTTTTGTTCTGTCCTTTTGTTCAATTATATCTTTGATAGTACCTTTTTTTATTTTTCCCTCGTTTACGCAGATTAAAGTACCAACCATAATTCTCACCATATTATAGAGAAAACCGTCGCCAGAAACTCTCATCTTTACAAGGTCGCCTTCCCTCACCACATCAAAGCTGAAAATAGTTCTTGTGGTATCCTCCTTGTCGCAATCAGCCGAGCAGAAGGATTTAAAATCGTACCTTCCAATAAAAGCCTTAGCCTCTTCGTCAAGCATTTTTTCATCAAGGTGGTATTTATATCTCATAGCAGTATTTGCATAGAAAGGGTTTTTAAGAGTGCTGTTATGAATAACATACTCATACTCCTTACCCTTGCAGTCAAATCTTGCGTGAAAGTCATCACTTACTTCGCATACTTCTAAAAGTGCAATATCATCACTGAGCAGATTGTTTGTTCCAATCACAAGTCCCTCGCAGGAAATAGGATTTTTAGTTTTAAAATTAAAAACATACTCCCTTGCGTGAACGCCTGCGTCAGTTCGTGAACAGCCATTTATGGTAACCTCTTCCATAAGAAGCTTTGACAAAGCCTCCTCGACTGTCTGCTGAATTGTAACAGCATTATTCTGACGCTGATAGCCGTGATAAAAAGCACCGTTATATGCCATTTTAACCTTTAAATTTCTCATAAAGCCTCATATTCCATATACGTTAAAAACAATTACAACAGCCATAAAGCCTGCAAGAACAAAAAGTGCAACAAAATCCCTGTAACCACATTTAAGTTGTTTCATTCTTGTTCTTCCGTCACCACCGTGATAGCATCTGCATTCCATAGCAAGTGCAAGCTCCTCTGCACGTCTGAAGCTTGAAACAAAAAGAGGTACCAGAATCGGAACAAGTGCCTTTGCCCTCTGAATGATATTTCCGCTTTCAAGGTCAGCGCCTCTTGCTTTTTGTGCAGACATAATCTTGTCCGTTTCTTCAACAAGTGTAGGAATAAATCTCAGTGCAATTGTCATCATCATTGCAAGTGCGTGAACAGGTACTTTGATTTTTTTAAGTGGTGAAAGAAGTCTTTCGATAGCGTCTGTCAGCACAATCGGTGAAGTCGTATAAGTCAGAAGTGAAGTGCCGATAATAAGTGCCACAATTCTTATAACCATAAAAGCAGCAGTAGTAAGTCCCTGCTTTGTGATAGTTAAAAATGCCCATTTAAAAACCACGTCGCCTGTTCTTATAAAAAGAATATTCAAAACCGATGTAAAAATAATAATCGACAGAATAGGTTTCAAGCTTTTTAGCATCATAGCAAAAGGAATTTTTGAAATAAGAAATGCCATAAGCACAAAAACAATTCCTATTCCAAGTCCTGCAAAGCTGTCAGCCACAAAAAGCATTACTATAAAAATTATTGTAAAGACAATTTTAAATCTCGGGTCAAGCTTATGAACAAAGCTGTTTCCCGGAAAAAACTGTCCGATAGTGATATCCTTTAACAAAGGTAAATCCTCCCTTAGATTAAACGCAAAAGCAAAGCTCTCTGCCCGATTAAAGGTCAGGGTGCTGTTTTTTATTTAAAATATCAAGTAAAAGTCTTGTTCCGTATTTTACTGTATAAACGTCGTCGTTGATGTCAACTCCCATAGCCTTAAGCCTGTTGAAAACCCTTGTAATCTGTGGCACAGCAAGTCCCATTTCAGTAAGCTCATCTGCCCTGTGAAACACCTTTTCGGTATCGTCATAGCAAAACAGCTTTGCCTTATTCATAACAAGAATTTTTGACGCATTTTTTGCCACGTCCTCCATAGAATGTGAAACCAGCATAACGGTATTTTTCTTTTCCTGATGGTATTCCTTGATAAGCCCTAAAATCTTATCTCTGCCCTTTGGGTCAAGTCCCGATGCAGGCTCGTCAAGAATTAAAATCTTAGGATTCATCGCCATTACTCCAGCAATAGCAACTCGTCTTTTCTGACCTCCTGAAAGCTCAAAAGGTGATTTATCAAGAAGCTTTTCATCAAGTCCCACAAGCTTTACGGTTTCTCTGATACGCTTATCGATTTCCTCGTCAGAAAGTCCCATATTCTTCGGACCAAAAGCAATATCCTTATAACAGGTTTCCTCAAAAAGCTGATATTCAGGATACTGAAAAACAAGTCCCACTTTAAATCTCACATCACGAAGCTTTCCCTTATCTTTGGTAAGCTCTTCGCCGTCTATAAAAATTTTACCTGATGTAGCCTGCAAAAGACCATTGAAGTGCTGAATGAGTGTAGATTTTCCCGAGCCGGTATGCCCGATAACTCCCACCATTTCTCCCTCTTCGATTTCAAGGTTTACATCATCAACAGCCACCTTACGAAAAGGCGTACCTTCGCCGTAAACATAGGTAAGATTTTCCGTCTTTATAATTGCCATTTTAATTATCCTTTATCAAAAAGCTTATAAAGTGCCTCAACGCACTCGTCCTCGCTTATTATTTCCGTACTTACATCAAAGCCTGCTTTTTTTAGCTCCCAGCAAAGCTCTGTTACCTGTGGCACATCGAGTCCCACAGACTTCATTTTTTCAACCTGTGAAAAAACCTTTTCAGGAACATCATCAATAATAACCTGTCCCTTATCAACAACCACCACTCTGTCAGCAAGTGCTGCCTCCTCCATATAGTGAGTAATAAGCACTATGGTAACACCGTTTTCACGGTTGAGTTTTCTGATGGTTTTTAAAACCTCACGTCTGCCCTTAGGGTCAAGCATAGCAGTAGGTTCATCAAGCAAAATACACTCAGGCTCCATTGCAATAATCCCTGCAATAGCAACCCTCTGCTTTTGTCCTCCCGAAAGCTTATGAGGTGCGTGTTCACGGTATTCATACATTCCCACAGTTTTAAGTGCCTCGTCAACCCTGCGTCGGATTTCCTTTGGCTCAACTCCCATATTTTCAAGAGCAAAAGCCACGTCCTCCTCAACGATTGTAGCAACAAGCTGGTTATCGGGATTCTGAAATACCATTCCTACATTTTGTCTTATATCGAGAATTTTATCCTCGTCCTTTGTATTAAAACCAACGGCATAAACATCTCCTTCATCAGGAAGATTTATAGCGTTGAAGCATTTTGCCAGAGTAGATTTACCACTTCCGTTGTGACCTAAAACAGCGACAAATTCGCCTTTTTTAATTTCAATATCAATGCCTTTAAGCACCTCGTTTACAACGGGTGGATTTTCCATATTATTCACATAAGAAAACCGTACTCTCTCGGCTTTAAGAAAATTCTGCATACAAACTCGCTCCCACACAAAGAGAGCACAGCCTCCCTTGCGATAAAATATTACTTCTTGATTTTGTCGAAAAGGTCTTCAGCCTTATCCTTAACCTTTTCAAGGTTTTCCTTAGTTGCAACGTCCTTTACCTTTTCAATTACTTCGTCAGGAATTTTGTCTTCAACCTTGTCGAGCTTTTCCTTGATATCGCCCAAATCAAATCCCATTTTTTTCACGCCTTTCTAAAAAAATTTTTTTTAAAAGCCAGAGGCTTTAAAATCTTACTTTGATTTCCAAACGGCTGTTGAGCCACATGGAAGTGCCATTTTACTTTTTTCAACAGGAAGTCCGATTTCGTCAGCAGAAACCACACCACCGAATTTTTCACACAGCACGTCGTTTAAGATATACGCCATAACTGATGGTGAAAGTCCTGTTGTATAGCTGTTAAGCAAAAAGAACAACGGATTGTCGCTTAAAACATCTGCACAGACTTTTACCAAATCATAAATGCAGTCCTCAAGCTTCCACACTTCTCCACCAGGGCCTCTGCCGTATGACGGAGGGTCCATAACAATAGCGTCATAGAAATTCCCACGTCTTATTTCACGTCTTACAAACTTTTCACAGTCGTCAACAAGCCATCTGATAGGTTTGTCAGCAAGCCCCGACACCTGAGCGTTATCTCTTGCCCACTGCACCATTCCTTTTGAAGCGTCAACGTGTGACACGGAGGCACCAGCGTTTGCACAGGCAAGTGTAGCACCACCTGTATATGCAAAAAGATTTAAAACCTTGATAGGTCTGCCTGCATTTTTAATCATATCATCCATCATATCCCAGTTTACAGCCTGCTCAGGGAAAAGTCCAGTATGCTTAAAGCCTGTCGGTCTTATGATGAATTTCAAATCCCCGTATGAAATATTCCAGCTTTCAGGGAGTTTTTTCTTATACTCCCAGAATCCACCACCCTTTTCACTTCTGTGATAAAAAGCGTCAGCATTTTTCCATTCAGGTGATTTTTTACTTTTCCATATAATCTGCGGGTCAGGTCTTACAAGTGTAGTCCCACCCCAGCTTTCAAATTTTTCGCCGTCTGATGTATCAAGGATTTTATAATCCTGCCATTTATCTGCAATTCGCATAGTTACAATTTTCCTTTTATTTTTTTAGCAGAGATGCTTTTTGATTTCATCAGAAATTCTTATAGCATACTCAGTGATAAGTCCATAGTTTTTACCTTCGAGCATAACTCTTACAAGTGGTTCTGTGCCTGATTCACGGACTAAAATTCTTCCCTCGTCCCCAAGCTTAGCCTTACAGTTTTCGATAACATCCATAATTTCAGGAACAGTATTCCACTTACCCTTTGCGTCGGAAGTAATTGTAATATTGTGAAGCACCTGTGGATAAGCAGTCATCATATCAGCAAGCTCACTCATTTTGAGAGTTGTATGTGCCAGAATGTCAAGAAGCTTAACACCTGTAAGTTCACCGTCGCCTGTATTTGCCTGGTCAAGAAAGATAATATGTCCTGACTGTTCACCACCGAGGTTATAGCCACCCTTTTTCATTTCTTCAAGAACATATCTGTCGCCGACACCGGTTGTAGCAACCACAACGTTATTTTCCTTTGCAAACTTAAAGAAGCCTAAGTTTGTCATAACTGTCACAACGCAGGTATTGTGTTTAAGAGTACCCATACCCTTCATATACTTTGAGAAGATTGCAAGGAGCTTATCTCCGTCAACAATATTTCCCTTTTCGTCAACAGCAAGGCATCTGTCAGCGTCGCCGTCAAATGCAAGACCAACGTGACATTTGTTTTCAACAACACATTTCTGCAAAGCCTCCATATGAGTTGAACCACAGTTTTCGTTTATGTTTGTGCCGTCAGGCTTGTTGTTGATAAAATAACATTCTGCGCCAAGTCCCACAAAGAGCTTTTCAGCACATGAGCTTGCAGCACCGTTTGCACAGTCGATAGCAACTCTCACGCCCTTAAGTCCGTCGCAGGTTTTCATAATATGTCTTATGTAATCCCATTCAGCATTTTTTTCGTAGTAAATTCTTCCCACAGTTGTAGAACAGCAAAGCTTTATATCCTCAGGATAGTCAAGAATAAGTGCTTCGATTTCTTCTTCAATCTTATCCGGAAGTTTAAAGCCATCTCCTGAAAACAGCTTGATTCCGTTAAACTCAACGCTGTTATGTGAAGCAGAAATCATAACCCCTGCATCAGCCTCGTATTTTTTAACAAGTATTGCAACAGCAGGTGTAGGTACAACTCCAAGAATATGAGCGTCTGCACCAACAGAACAGATACCGGCAACAAGTGCGGCTTCAAGAATATCACCTGAAATTCTTGTATCCTTGCCGATAATGATTTTTGGTTTTTTGTTTGTAGTCTTTGTAAGCACCATAGCTGCTGCACGACCGATATTCATAGCAAGCTCACAAGTAAGTTCAGTAATTGCTACTCCTCTTGCACCGTCTGTTCCAAAAAGTCTTCCCATAATAATTACTCCTTTTATGTTGTTTCATTGTCTTAGTATTTTATGCATTTGTCTTTCTTTAAATTCTATTCAAAAGTAACCTGACCGTCGTCCTTGCGACCATTTCCCTCACGCTGATAACCGAGGTGTGCATAAGCCAAATCGGTAGCACATCTTCCTCTCGGTGTTCTTGCGATAAATCCAAGCTGCATAAGATAAGGTTCACAAACATCTTCAAGTGTGATAGCCTCTTCCCCGATTGCACTTGCAAGTGTTTCAAGTCCAACAGGGCCACCGTTATATCCCTTTATGAGCATTTCAAGAAGGCGTTTATCCATCTTGTCAAGTCCTAAATTGTCAACCTCCATTCTTTCAAGTGCCAGGTCAACAATGTCCTTTGTGATAATTCCGTCGCCCTCAATTTCAGCGAAATCTCTTACTCTCTTTAAAAATCTGTTTGCAATTCTCGGTGTACCTCTTGAACGCTTTGCAAGCTCCATAGCGCCCTCTCTGTCGCAGGCAATTCCAAGAATTGTAGCACTTCTTGTAATGATGTCACAAAGCTCATCAGGGGTATAAAGCTCAAGTCTTGCGATTACTCCGAATCTGTCACGGAGTGGTGCAGTAAGCTGTCCTGAACGTGTAGTAGCGCCTACCAGAGTAAAAGGCTTTAAGTCAAGTCTTACCGAGTTTGCAGCAGCGCCCTTTCCCCATATAATATCAAGCACAAAGTCTTCAAGTGCAGGATACAGAATTTCCTCAACAGAGCTGTCAAGACGGTGGATTTCGTCGATAAAAAGCACGTCGCCTTCTTCAAGGTTTGTAAGAATAGCAGCCAAATCGCCAGGCTTTTTAATTGACGGGCCGGAGGTAATTCTGATGTTTACGCCCATTTCATTTGCAATAATCTGGGATAGGGTTGTTTTTCCCAGTCCAGGTGGACCGTAAAGCAAAACGTGGTCTAAAACATCTCCTCGTCTTTTTGCAGCCTCGATATATACCGAAAGATTTTCCTTGACTCTTTTCTGTCCTACATATTCCCCTAAGGTTTTAGGACGGATAGAAAAATCCACATCCTCGTTTCGTGTGTCTGTTTCTATTTCTCTCGGAGAAACAAGTCGGTTTTCAAAATCGAAATCTCCTGTTTCAATCATTTATATCATCTCTTTTCTTTGTTTATTTCATTGTAGCAAAGCGTTTGAGTGCATACTTGATAAGCTCCTCAACCTCCATTGTTGCGTCTGCGCCAGACAGTGCCTTTGCAGCCTCAGGCTGTGTATATCCAAGCACTGTAAGTGCAGAAATCGCTTCACCGATATTTGAAACCCCACCAGGTGCGTCAATCATATCCGGAATATCAATACTTCCTGTGAGAGCAGTTTCCTTTCTCAGCTTATCTTTAAGCTCAAGAACAATTCTCTGTGCAAGCTTAGGACCGACACCCTTTGCCTTTGTAATTGTTTTTGAGTCCTCAGTAGCCACAGCAAGAGCAAAAGCCTGAGGTGTCATTGTTGATAAAATTCCCAGAGCGTTTTTAGGTCCTACACCCGAAACAGATGTGAGAAGCTTAAAACAGTTAAGCTCGTCATTTGTTGCAAAGCCAAACAACTCAACTGCATCTTCCCTGACGTTAAGGACAGTATAAAGCATAACCTCGTCTTTACTGTTCTGAATTTTTCCCACAGTGTTGAGTGTTGTTCTGCAGGCGTATCCCACACCACCACATTCAACAACTGCAAGTTCCTGCTCAAGGTGAATAACCTTTCCTCTTACGCTGTAAATCATAATTTAAAATTCCTTTCGGTATTTGTAGCAACAAACGCAAGCGACCTTGCTGTGCGTCCGTGTGTTATTGCAAGTCCCAGAGCGTCAGCCGTATCGTCAGGCTTAGGAACTTCCTTTAAGTTGAGCGTTCTTCTAATCATTTCCTGAACCTGTTTTTTCTCGGCACGTCCAAATCCCGTTACTGCGTTTTTGACCTGCAAAGGAGTATACTCATAAATGGGAATACCAGCCTTTACCGCAGGAAGAATTGTTACTCCCCTCGCCTGTGCAACGTCAATAACAGTTTTCTGGTTTGTGTTAAAAAACAGTTTTTCAATAGCAAGACAGTCAGGTTTGTATTTTTCAATAATCTCCGTCATATCTTCGTTTATGGTTCTGAGTCGCTGTTCAAAAGGCATCTCGGCAGGTGTTGTAATCGCACCGAATCCAAGAACACGAAACTCGTTTTTTATAAATTCAAGTACCCCGAAGCCCACAATTGCATAGCCCGGGTCTATTCCCAGAATAACCAAAATACCCCTCTTTTCAGCCTCAAAAGAGCATATTTTCTCATTTTGATATAATTTAACATCTTATTATACCATTTATAAAGAAAAAAATCAACACCAAAACCCACATTAACTTAAAATTACACAAAAGCTTTACAA